>JBKPDN010000269.1:0-2461 GCA_046727875.1 Actinomycetota bacterium
ACTCAAGGGACTGGTGAAGCAGCGCGCCGACGCGCTGTACCGAGACGTCGGGCAAGGCGGCCCGATCGACCTCGACGCGAAGAGCGCGACCGAGATCATCAGCCGCGTGAAGTATTCGTCGCTGGCCGCGCAGCACGACACCCAGCTCCTCGACCAGTTGCATCGCGCCGAGGATGCGCTCGGTGACGAGAAGACGCAGGCGGAACAGGCCCGGGCGCAGGCGGAGGACGAGCAGAACCAGATCAAGAAGACCGAGGCGGACGTGCAGGCCGCCAACGCCCAGCAGGAACAATTGCTGTCGCAGGTCAACGGGGAGATCGCCCAGCTCGTCGCCGAGGAGCAGGCGCGCAAGGAGGCTGAGGCGCTGGCCGCGGCCCAGGCCCGCTTCGTCGACGCCGCCAACGCCAACGCCAACGCCAACGCCCCGCGCGCCACCACCCCGCCCAACACCCGCGGCGGGACGAGCTCGAGTGGCGACGACGCACCGGTCAGGAACGCGCCCGTGAGCGGCGGTGCGGACACGGCCATTGCGTACGCGCGGGAACAGCTCGGCAAGCCGTACTGCTACGCCGGCGCCGGACCCAGCTGCTTCGATTGCTCCGGGCTCACCATGCGGGCCTGGGGCGCCGCCGGCGTGAGCATGCCGCACTACTCGGGCGCGCAGTACTCGATGTTCCCGCACGTGCCGCTGAACGCGATGCAACCCGGCGACCTCGTGTTCTGGGGGCCGGGAGGAAGCCAGCACGTCGGCCTCTACATCGGCGGGGGTCAGATGATCGCCGCCCCGAGCACCGGCGACGTCGTGAAGATCCAAGCCGTGTGGGGCAGCCCCGTCGGCGCCGCACGGCCCGGGTAGCGGTCGCGGGCGCGGAGGCCGACCAGCACGCGCACGACCAGCCCAAACACGCGCCGAGCCGCGTCGCGTTCGACCCCCGTCGACGAGCGTGACAACATCGGTGCGCGCGCCAGGGAGCCCGGATCGGAATTCGTGTGGCGACGGTCCTGGCCCACATACCGACCAACACCGACGACAGCCTCTACAGCGCGGTCTCGTTCTGCGCGGGCTCGTGCCCGGCCTGCCGGGAGGGGGGAGCACGCGTCCACCGGAGGAACGCGCGCTCGGTCACGATGCGCTGCCGCAACTGCCGGCTCCAGTGGACGATGACGGCCCAGCGCGTGGCGGAGGCCATGCAGCGCCAGGCGGACGCCGCCAAGGGCAAGTCGTACGAGGCGATCCTGCAGGGCTTCGCGGCTGAGTTCGCCGCATGGGCAGCCGAGGTGAAAGACCCCCGCAGCTGACCGAAGCGTCGGGTGTCATCCGGGCGCGAGCATGTACGTCCCGCGCACCGACGTCCCGCGGTCTCCCGTCGCCACGACCGTGTAGTTCCCGGGGTCGTCGCCCGAGCTCTGGTACGTGGCGCTCACGGCGCCGTCGGGTGATGCGGCGTGGGGTTGTCCGTTGAACTTGCCGCCGCCGGGCTTGTCGACCTCGAACGTGATTGCCTCGCCCGCCTTCGCCCCCGTGACGCTGAACTTGAACGCCTGCCCGGACGCCGCAATCGGTGGGTCGACCGTCAGCTGCGGGGGCGGGAGGGGAGGGATGGTCAGGACCTGCCCCTCGGTCAGCCGATCCCCGTTGTCGAGGTGATTGGCGGTGGCGAGAAGCGCGTTGGACAACCCGAAGAACTTGGCGATCGAGGTCAACGTGTCCCCGCGCTTGACCTGATACATGACGGGAGCGGGTGCCGTCGTCGTCGGACCGGCCGTCGTCGAGGTCGGGGCCGTCCGCTTCTTCTTTGCGGTGTGCCCGGACCCGCCGCTGCTGCACGCGGCGAGCACGACCGCAGTGCACACGGCCAGCGTGCCCACCACCAGTTGGCGTCGTCGGGGCAACCGTGTCGACGGTGCGGCTGACGTATCGATCAGTCCTTCGCGAGAAGTCGAGCCCACGGCCTCGGTATTCAGACGTCCCGAAACCGCCGCGGTACCGCGCCCGTGCCTGATCTTGCCAACAGGATCAGGCGACCGGCAAGCACATCGAGGACGTCCTATCGAGACCGGGCGCCCACGAGGTAGGCGGGGCACAGCGAAGAGAACCCGAACGTGTACGACCAGCTCGCTCCCGCGGGAAGGCCGGCCTTGGAGTCCTTCGCCGATTCGCTCTGCACCGGGTGGTTCGCTTGGTTGAAGCACACCACGACCACTGTGATGGGGCCGCGAATCTTCCGGCGGCCCGCGTTATGGGCTTCGACCGTGAGAGTCTGCGCGACGCCTCCGACCATCGGACCGCTCGGCATCATGGTCGCGACTTGCAGAGTGGGTGTCGCCGGGTGGCGCAGACGGTGAGTCGAGACCTTGAACTCGTACTTCGCGCCTGCAGGTGCACGTTTACTCAGACGGACTCGGCCGATCGCGATCTCGTTCGGGTTGAGCGCGCTCGGCACGATCGTGGTGGTGGAGC
>JBKPDN010000270.1:0-5122 GCA_046727875.1 Actinomycetota bacterium
GCCGCGAACGGCGCCGCCGCGACGAGCAGCCCGTAGGGCCCGGCGGTCTCGACGCCGACGACGGCAAGGACGATGCACGCGACCAGACGCAGGATCCCCTCGCTGCCGACCAGGAGGCCGTACGGGTTGAACCGGTCGTACCCGGCGAGCACGCCCCGGGTCATGTGCTCGGCGAGATAGCCGACGAGCATGATCGCCAACGCCCACACCAGCAGCGACTGGCCCTTGAACAGCGACTCGACAAGAGGGGAGACCAGCGCGGCAACGAGGATCACGACCACGAGGCCGAGTGCGAGCAGGCCGCCCGTGAGGGCGGCGCGCTCGATGACGGGAAGCGTCCCGACGTGGCGCGCGCGCCGAGCCGCAATCGCCCGGGCGACCTCCTGCTCCAGTGGCTGGAAGAAGCCGGGTGCGGCGGTGAAAGCGAGCACCCAGAGCACCGCCAGCGCGCTGTAGCGGCTGCTGCCGAGCGCCCGGCCCGATACGGCGAGGAACAGGTACGCGGTCACGCCGGCGACGATCAGCCAGAGGCCGATCGTGGCGCTCCCCTCCGGGAACGGGTTGCGCTCGCGCAGTCGCTGACGGAGACCGTGACCGCGAAGACGCCCCATCGCGCTCAGCCCGCCGAACGGCTCCGCGCCGGCTTCTTGAACCGGTCGACGAGCTCGACGAGCGTGCGGACCGCGAAGCCCGTCCCGCCCTTGACCAGGTACCCGTCGTCGCCGCTGGCGCGGGCGGGTCCGGCAATGTCGAGGTGCACCCACGGCACGCCGTCGATGAACTCCGCCAGGAACAGCGCGGCCGTGAGCGCGCCGCCGTAGCTGGCGGTGCTGATGTTCCGGAGGTCTGCGACCTCCGAGTCGAGCAACTTGCGGTACTCCTTCGGCAGCGGGAGCGGCCACATCGGCTCACCGGCCGCGTCGGCCGCCTCCTTGACCTGCTCGATCCACGACTCACGGTTGCCCATGAGCCCCGCGATCTTCTCACCCAGGGCGACCATGCACGCGCCAGTGAGGGTCGCGACGTCGACGACGGCGTCGGGCTTGTCCTCCGCCGCGAGCGCCAGCCCGTCGGCGAGGATCAGCCGCCCCTCGGCGTCGGTGTTGAGCACCTCGACGGTCTTGCCGTTGCGGATCTTCAAGACGTCCCCGGGACGGATCGCGGCGCCGCTGGGCATGTTCTCGACCATCGGCACGTACGCGACGACCTTGGTCTTGACCCCGAGCTCCTTCAGCACGGACATCACGGCGAGCACCGCCGCCGCGCCCGACATGTCGGTCTTCATGGTCTCCATGCCGCTCGAGGTCTTGAGCGACAGGCCACCGGAGTCGAACACGACGCCCTTGCCGACGAGCGCGACGAAGCCCTTCTTGCTCTGCGGCGAATACGTGACCTTGACGAGCCGGGGTGGGTTGGCCGAGCCCTGCCCGACGCCGAGCACACCCCCGAGGCCTTCCTGCTTCAGCTCCGCCTCGTCGAGCACTTTGACCGTGACACCCTTCCCCTGCAGCAGCTTCTTGGTCGCCTTGGCGAACGCGGCCGGCGACTTGGCGCCCGACGGCTCGTTCACCATGTCGCGCGCCCATGTCACGGCTCCGGCAACCGTCGCGCCGCGCTCGAGGGCGGCGTCGACCCGTGCGCTCGACCGGCCGACGATCATCACCTTCGCCAGCTTGCTGGCGTCGCCGTCGGCCTTGTACTTGAGGAACTGGTACGAGCCGAGCACGAAGCCCTCGGCGACGGCCTGGGCCGCCGCCGGCCGTTCCAGCTCCGCGCCGCCGGCGAGGTCGACGAGCGTCGTGGCCACCGACGCCACCTTCGTGGCCTTGCGCGCCACCGCGGCAGCCGCGCGCCGGAGCCCGTCGAGACTGACCTCGTCGAGCGCGCCCACACCCACGAGAATCGCGGCGGCGGCGCGCAACCGGCCCTTGGTAGGCACGGCGAGCGTCTGGCCCGGCTTCCCGTCGAAGTCGGCCTCTTCCATGAACGAGGCAAGGTCGCCGTCGAGGGCGGCGTCGACGGTGTCTGCGCCCGGGCCGAGCCGTCGACCCGCACCCACCGGCACCGCGACGAGGTCGGCTTTGACGCGGTCGACGGGCGGGGCGGCGAGCGTGAACGTGAGCGGCACAGTGCCTCCTGGTGGTGCCTAGTTCCGATCGTCGGTGCGGACGGGGCGAAAGCCGTGCTCCTGCCAGCGTGCCAGCGTGTAGACGAGATCGGCGAGTCGGTTCAGGTACGGGACGACGGAGCTGTCGTCGAGCCAGCCCGCCTCGCGGGCAGCCACGGCTTCGCGCTCGGCCCGGCGGACGACCGTGCGCGCGACGTCGAGCGCGGCGGCGAGCGGGTTCTCGCCCGGCAGCACGAACTCCTGCGGGGGCTCGAAGCGGGTGGTGACGTCGTCGATGACGGGCTCGAGTGCCGC
The DNA here is from genome assembly GCA_046727875.1 of Actinomycetota bacterium. GTDB lineage: Bacteria > Actinomycetota > Acidimicrobiia > IMCC26256 > JACDBD01 > JALZAA01. Next base: position 2,423 of record JBKPDN010000270.1, read on the forward strand.
GACCATCTCGGGCGTCACTCGCGAGACACCGGGCTCGAGCCGGTCACGCTTGGCGGGCTCGGTGGCGAGCTCGGCTCCGGCGACGAACAGCTCGCGCTGGAGTCGGAGCAGCAACGCGTGGAGCTCGGACGCCGGGTCCGTCTGGGCCCGGGCGACTCCCAGCGCGGACACGGCCTCGTCGACGTCGCCGTACGCCGCCGGGCCCGGCCCCGACTTGGCGACGCGCCCGCCGTGGAACAGCCCGGTGGTGCCGTCGTCGCCGGTGCGGGTGTAGACGCGCCGGGACGAACGGCTCATCGTGTCCCGGTCCCGACCATCCGGCGAAGCCTACGTGACGTCTCCCGATACGCTGTCGCCGATGTCCGTCGCCTCCGAGCGGCCGGCACCAGCGCCCGGGTCCAAGGCGCCGGACACCGACCGTCGGCCTTCGCTGGCTCGCAGCCTGCTGCGCACCGCCCGCCCGAAGCAGTGGGTCAAGAACGTGCTGGTGTTCGCGGCGCCGGGCGCGGCGGGCGTCCTCACCGAGCCCGATCAGCTCGCCCGCACGATGGTCGCGTTCGTGGCGTTCTGCCTCGCCGCCAGCGGCACGTACTTCCTCAACGACGCGATGGACGTAGAGGCCGACCGCCACCACCCCAAGAAGCGCAACCGCCCCGTCGCCGCCGGGCTGGTCACGACGAAGCAGGCAAAGATCGCTTCGGTCGTCCTGATCGTGCTGGCGCTCGCCATCTCGGCGCCGCTGAACGGGGGCCGGTTGCTCCTCGTCGTCGCCGCGTACGTCGTCGTGACGGTGGCGTACTCCCTGTGGTTGAAGCACGAGCCGATCCTCGACCTCGGATGCATCGCCGCCGGCTTCGGCCTGCGGGCGATCGCGGGCGCCTATGCGACCGACGTGTTCCTCTCGAACTTCTTCCTCATCGTCGTCGGCGCCGGATCGTTGTTCATCGTGGCAGGCAAACGGCACGCCGAGCTCGCCACGCTCGGTGAAGACTCGGCCGGCCACCGCCAGACACTGGGCGAGTACTCCGACTCGTTCCTCAACTACGTGCGAGCGGTCACCTCCGCGGTCGCGATCACGGGCTACGCGTTGTGGACCTTCGAGCGCGCGGCTCAGGTTGGCAACGTGTTCTGGTTCCGGCTGTCGATCGTCCCGTTCGTGCTCGCCATCCTCCGGTACGCCCTCACCGTCGAGCAGGGAGGTGGCGGCGCACCCGAAGAGGTCGTGCTGAGCGACCGCGTGTTGCAGGGGCTCGGCCTGCTCCTTCTCGTCTGCTTCGCGATCGGAGTCCATGCCGGCCGTTAACGCCACCCCCGAGCCCCGACGGCTGCTGACGGGATGGGGGCGCACTGCGCCCACCGCCGCGACCGTCGTCACGCCCGAGAGTGAGCACGACGTCGAGGACGTGCTCGAGCATCCCGGGCGGCGGGGCGCGATCGCCCGCGGCCTGGGCCGCAGCTACGGCGACGCGGCCCAGAACGCCGGGGGCTCGGTGATCGACGCCACCACGCTCGACCGGGTGCTCGACCTCGACCTGACCCGGGGCGTGATCCGGGTCGAGGCGGGCGCGAGCCTGGACGCGCTGCTGCGCCTCATCGTGCCGCGGGGCTGGTTCGTCCCCGTGACGCCGGGCACGCGCTACGTCACGGTCGGCGGCGCGATCGCAGCGGACATCCACGGCAAGAACCACCACGTCGACGGCAGCTTCACCAACCACGTCGACCGCGTCACGTTGCGCACGCCGAAGGGCGTCCACGAGATCGGCCCCGACCAGGATCCCGAGCTGTTCTGGACGACCGCGGGCGGGATGGGGCTCACCGGCGTCATCACCGAGGCGACGTTCCGGCTCATCCCGATCGAGACCGCGTTCGTGACCGTCGACACGGAGCGGGCGTCGGACCTCGACGACGCGATGGCGCGCTTCTACAGCGGCGACGACGCGTACCGCTACTCGGTCGCGTGGATCGACTGCCTGTCGAGCGGCGCCGCGCTCGGTCGATCGGTGCTGCTCCGGGGCGATCACGCACCGCTCGAGCAGCTGCCGTCGCGGCACCGCAGCAACCCCCGTCAGTACGAGCCGCACACGCGGCTGACGGCGCCGGCCTGGGTCCCGAGCGGCCTCGTCAACCGGTTCACCATGCGCGTGTTCAACGAGGCGTGGTTCCGGCACTACCCCCAGGAGCGCCGCGGCCACGTGGAGTCGATCCGGTCGTTCTTCCACCCGCTCGACGGCGTGCGCGACTGGAACCGCATGTACGGGGGGCGCGGGTTCGTGCAGTACCAGTACTGCGTGCCGGACGACGCGCACGAGACGGTCCGACGCACGCTCGAGAAGCTCAGCGGCGCACAGTGCCCGTCGTTCCTCGCCGTGCTCAAGCGGTTCGGGCCCGGCAACCCGGGCCCACTGTCGTTCCCGAGCCCGGGTTGGACGCTCGCGCTCGACATCCCGGCCGGTCCGCAGGGCCTGCCGCCCCTGCTCGACGAGCTCGACCGGCTCGTCGCCGACGCCGGCGGGCGCGTCTACTTCGCCAAGGACTCGCGCCTACGCCCGGAGCTCGTACCCGCGATGTACCCGCAGCTGGACCGGCTCCGCGAGGTCCGCGCCCGCGTCGACCCGTCGAACGTGCTGCAGTCCGATCTCGCCCGGCGGCTCGGGTTGCTGTGACGCGCGCATGAAGGACTCCCTGGGCTCGGTGCAGTCG
>JBKPDN010000271.1:0-10662 GCA_046727875.1 Actinomycetota bacterium
TCTGCCGAGGAGATGATCTTCGCCGACCCGACCACCGGCGCTGCGAACGACATCGAGCGCGCCACCACGGTCGCCAGGCAGATGGTCACCGAGTACGGGATGAGCGAGTCACTGGGACCGATGCGGTTCGGGCAGACGCAGGGCGAGGTGTTCCTCGGCCGTGACTTGGGCCATGCGCAGGACTACTCGGAAGAGGTCGCGGCGAGCATCGACGCCGAGGTCCGGCGGCTGATCGACTCGGCGCACAACGCGGCCCGACATATCCTCGAGACCAACCGGGCGGTGCTCGACCAGCTGGCCGCCGACCTCATCGAGCACGAGACGCTCGAGACCGACCAGGTGCAGCGGATCTTCACGGCCGTGCGTCCCTGGGACGGCACGCGTGCCGACGGCGCCGGGCGCGCCTCGTCCGCCGCCGCCACCGATCACAATCCGCCGTCCCCCCAGCGGGAGGCCCACAAATGAGCGACAGCATCCGCGCCGTCCCGTCCGAGGGTGAGCCGCCCGGGATCGACAAGGCGCGCATCGCGCACGCCGTGCGGGAGATCCTCGAGGCCATCGGGGAGGATCCCGACCGCGACGGCTTGCGGTACACGCCGCGGCGGATTGCCGACATGTACGAGGAGATCTTCGGCGGCTTGCTCGAAGACCCTCGCCGCCACGTGGTCACGACGTTCGAGGCGGACCACGACGAGATGGTCATGGTGCGCGACATTCCTCTCTACAGCGTGTGTGAGCATCACCTCGTTCCCTTCGCGGGTCGGGCGCACGTCGCGTACATCCCTGCAGAAGACGGCCGGATCACCGGGCTGTCGAAGCTCGCGCGGCTCGTCGAGGGGTATGCGCGGCGTCCGCAGGTGCAGGAGCGCCTCACGACCCAGATCGCCGACGCGCTCGTCGAAGTGCTCACGCCGCACGTGTTCGTGGTCATCGAAGCCGAGCACCTGTGCATGTCGATGCGCGGCGTGAAGAAAGCGGGCTCGCTGACCGTCACCTCGGCTGTCCGGGGGATGTTCAAGGACAATCCTGCGACACGCGCCGAAGCCATGAGCTTCATCGGGAGCCCATCCCTGCGCTGAGCCTCGAAAGCCGCAAAACGGCCCGGAGCCGGTGCACGCGTTGGCCGGTACGCTGCAAACCGGGCGGCGGCGGCTTCGCCGACCGTCGCCGCAGAGCCGGAGCTTGCGACGGCGGCGGGAGACAACTTGTTCAGTTGGGAACGGATCTGCGGCGCGCGGCCGGCGGTCATGGGGATCGTCAACGTCACGCCCGATTCCTTCTCGGACGGCGGCCGCTTTCTCGAACCGGACGCCGCCGTCACGCACGGCGTCGAGCTGGTGGCGCAGGGGGCCGACGCCCTCGACGTCGGCGGCGAGTCGACCCGGCCCGGGGCGGTGCCGGTGCCGGCAGACGAGGAGCTCCGCCGGGTCGTGCCGGTCGTCGAGCGGCTGGTTGCCGCCACGAATGTGCCGGTGAGCATCGACACGACGAAGGCGCCGGTCGCCCGGGCCGCCCTCGAGGCCGGGGCAACGGTCGTCAACGACGTGTCTGCCGGCCGCTTCGACCCCGACATCCTCGGCGTCGCCGCCGACGCCGGTGCCGGCTTCGTCGTCATGCACATGCTGGGCGAGCCGCGCACGATGCAACGCGACCCGCACTACGACGACGTCGTGGCCGAGGTCGGCGAGTTCCTCGCCGAGCGCGTCGACGCCGTGCGCGCTGCCGGGGTCGCGGACGATGCGATCGCCGCCGACCCGGGCATCGGGTTCGGCAAGACCGTCGAGCACAACCTCCTCCTGCTCGCGGGGCTGCGCACGTTGGCGGAGCGGGTGCCGGCGCCGCTCGTGGTGGGCACGTCCCGCAAGACGTTCATCGGCAGAGTGCTCGCGCGCGCCACCGGTGCGCCCGACGTCTTGCCGGCCGACGAGCGCGAGGAGGGAACGCTCGCGACGGTGGTGTGGTCGATCGAGTGGGGCGCGTCGATCGTGCGCGTGCACGACGTGTTGGGCCCCGCTCGCGCCGTCCGGCTCCTGGGCGCGCTGCGATCGGCGGAGGCAAGCGCGGCATGAGAGGGCGATGGGCCCAAGGCCTGGAGCCGCGCTACTTCACGTGGGTGATCACAGGGCGTCTGGCGGCGTCCGAGCGGCCGGGCGGGTTTGCGCGCAACCACCGCAAGGTCCGCCGCCAGGAGGAGCTGTTGTGGATGGCCGGGCAGGGGTTCACGCACGTGCTCTCGCTCCTGGACTCGCCGCACAACCTGCACGCGTACGAGGAAGCCGGCATTGCCTACGAGCACGTGCCGCTGGGCCGGCACGACGAGCTCGGCGAGCGGTTGCGTGACGTCTACACGACGCTCGCGGGCTGGCTCGACGACCCGTCCGAACGGGTCTTGATGCACCACGAGGAGTTCGGCGACCGGCTGCTCGGCGTCGTCGCCGGCTTCCTCCTCTATTCGGGGCTCGTGCACGAGGGACCGCATGCGATCGTCGTGCTCGAGAAGCTGACGGGTCGCCAACTGGGCTCGGTGGGTCGCGAGATCGTCGCGGTCACGGTGAACGAAGGGATCTTCCGCTCTCCGCGCCCGGTACCGGCAGTAGTGAAGTCGGCGAAGTCGGAGGCGGCCGCCACGCCAAAGGGTGCCGTGAAGGCCAAGAAGGTTCGCGGCCGGAAGGCGAAGGCCTGATCGTCCGGCCGTTGGCGGACGCGACCGGTGGGTAGGTAAGCGGCATGGACAAGATCGCCATCGCAGGTCTTCGAGAGCTCGGCGTGCACGGTGTGCTCCCGGAGGAGCAGGCGCGCCCCCAGCCGTTCGAGGTCGACGTCGAGCTCGAGGTCGACCTGACCGCAGCGGGCGAGAGCGACGAGCTCGACGACACCGTCGACTATTCGGCCGTGTCGGAGGCGGTGAGCCGGGTCGTGAAGTCCGAGCGGTACCACCTGCTCGAGCGCCTGGCGACCCGCATCGCCGAGGTGTGCGGCGCCGACCCGCGTGTGAAGGCGGCCACCGTTACCGTGCGGAAGCTGCACCCGCCTGTGCGCGCGATGGTCGATCACGTCGCCGTGCGCATCGAACGCTAGCGATGCGAGCCGGCGACCGGTTCGTCGTCCGCATCGAGCACCCGGAGACCGGAGACGAGGTCGGCCGGCGCGCGCCCGAAGGCATGGCGGTTGTCGTGCGGATCCGCGACCGCGGCGCGGGCACGGTCGTCCGCGCCATCCCCGTCGGCGTGGACATCCGCGCCGCCGAGGACCTGCGCACGCGGATCGACGACGATCTCGCCCGGCTCGAGGCGGACGACTTCGTGCGGGCGTACGGCATCGGAGCGTCTGGGCCCCTACCGGTCCGGCGCGCGTACCTCGGCATCGGGTCCAACCTCGGTGACCGCGCGGCGCGCCTCCAGGCGGCCGTCGACGGGCTCGCCGCCGCCGACGGCGTCACCGTCGCCGCCGTGTCGCCCGTGTACGAAACGGATCCTGTCGGCGGGCCCGAGCAACCCGAGTACCTCAACGCCGTCGTCGCCGTCGACACTGACCGCACGCCCCATGAGCTGCTCGAGCTCGCGCAGCGGCTCGAGGACGAGGCGGAGCGGGTGCGCGGCGAGCGCTGGGGCCCGCGCACGCTCGACGTCGACATCCTGCTCGTCGGGGACGACGAGGTCGACGAGCCCGACCTGGTCGTGCCTCACCCCCGCATGTACGAGCGGGCGTTCGTCATGGCGCCCATGGCCGAGCTCGACCCGATGCTCGCCCCGTGGGTGCCGGGGGAGGCGGGCGTCCGCCGCAGCGCTGTACAGTTGGCCCTGCCACAGACCCAGTAGTCCGGTACCCGGCGACGGGACCGGAACGAAAGGCTGACGTTGGACGCAACGAGTCCACCCCGAGCCTTCGCGCTCGTGGGACCCGGCCGAGCCGGCACTTCGGTCGCGCTCGCGCTGGTCGCCCGGGGCTGGCGGCCCGTCGCGGTCGCAGGCCGGACCGTCGATGCTGCTTCCACCCGGGCGGTCGCGGCCCGGCTGGGCGCGCCTGCGGTCGACGTCACCGACTCGGGACGCGACGTGGACGTCGTGATCGTCGCGACCCCCGACGCCGCGATCGCCGACGCCGCGACAGCCCTCGCGCCGTCGCTGCGCTGCGGGGCGATGGTCGTGCACCTGTCCGGCGCGTCGACGCTGCACGAGCTCGACGGCGTCCTGCTCGCCCGGCCCGATGTCGAGGTCGGCTCGCTGCACCCGCTCCAGTCGCTCCCGTCGCCCGACGTCGGTTCCCGCCGCCTCGCGGGCTCGTGGTGCGCGATCGACGGCTCGCCGGGCGTCGAACGACTCGCCCTGTCGCTCGGCATGCGACCGTTCCGCGTCGACCCTGCCAACCGCGGCGACGGCGGCTTTGCCGACCGTCGCCGCAAAGCCGGAGCTTGCGACGGCGACAAAATGAGAGTGCGGTACCACGCCGCCGCCTGCGTCGCCTCGAACCATCTCGTCGCGCTGCTCGGTCAGGTCGAGCGGCTCGCCGCGACCACGGGAGTCCCGTTCGATGCGTTCCTGCCGCTGGTCCGCGCCACGGTCGAGAACGTCGCCGACCTCGGCCCCGCCGACGCGTTGACCGGGCCGGTGGCGCGCGGGGATCACGACACGATCGCCCGTCACCTCGATGCGCTGCCCGCCGACGAGCGCGCCGCGTACCGCGCGCTGGTCCGTGAGGCGCGCCGGCTCGCCGACGGTGACGCGGCGCAGACGGGGTACGAGGAGCTGCTCGCATGATCGTCGTCGAGCGGATCGCCGAGGTGCGCCGCCGGTGTGAGGACGCCCGCAGGGCGGGCCAGACCGTGGGGCTCGTGCCGACGATGGGCTACTTCCACGAGGGTCACCGCTCGCTGATGCGAGCGGCGCGGGCGAACCACGACGTCGTGGTCACGACAATCTTCGTGAACCCGCTCCAGTTCGGGCCGGGCGAGGACCTCGCCGGGTATCCGCGCGACCTCGCCGCCGACACCGCCGCCGCCGAGGCGGAAGGCGTCGACGTGCTGTTCGTCCCGAGCGTGCCGGAGATGTACCCGGAGCCGACGGTCACCACCGTCCGCGTGTCCGGGCTCACCGAGGGTCTGTGCGGTGCGGCCCGCCCGGGCCACTTCGACGGCGTGACCACCGTCGTCGCCAAGCTGTTCTCGATCGTGGGCCCGTGCGCCGCGTACTTCGGGCGCAAGGACTTCCAGCAGCTCGTCGTCGTGCGTCGCATGGCCGCCGACCTCGACCTGCCCGTCGAGGTGGTCGGCTGCCCGCTGGTGCGGGAGCCCGACGGGATCGCGATGTCGAGCCGGAACGCGTACCTGTCCGCCGAGGATCGTGACCGCGCGATCGGGATCTTCTCCGCGCTTCGGGCCGCGGCCGCCGCCGTCGAGCAGGGTGAACGCGACCCGAGTCGTGTGCGTGACCGGGTCGAGGCCGAGAGCGCGCGCCACGGCGTCGAGCTCGAGTACGTCGAAGTGCGGGCGGCAGACGACCTGGCGCCGCTCGACGCCCTCGATGGCGACGTCGTTGTCGCGGTGGCGGCGCCGGTGGGCAAGGCACGCCTGATCGACAACGTCACGATGCAAATCGCCGACGGCGGGGTCTCGGTGGACCTCGGTGTCATCACACAGGAGAGCACGAGCTGATGCGTCGCACGATGATGAAGTCCAAGATCCACCGCGCCACGGTGACAGGCTCGGACCTCAACTACGTGGGCTCGATCACGTTGGACCCGCGTCTCATGGAGCTGGCCGACGTCATGGAGCACGAGCAGGTGCACGTGCTCGACCTCGACAACGGCGCCCGCTTCGAGACCTACGCAATGCGCGGCGGTCCTGGCGACGTGATCCTCAACGGCGCCGCCGCGCGGCTCGTGCACACCGGGGACCGTGTGATCGTCATCAGCTACGCGTCGTACGACGAGGCCGAGCTGGAGGCGTATGAGCCCCGGATCGTGCACGTCGACTCGCGCAACCGCCCGACCGACGAGGAGTTCCAGGCCCTCGACCGCGAGCTGTACGACCTGGCGCCGTAAACGACACCACGCGATCGGTAGGCTGAGCCGATGTTCGACCTGCTGGTGCTCGGCAGCGGGATCGCCGGCTTGTCGACCGCTGTGCACGCCTCGCGGGCCGGCTGGTCGGTGCTCGTGCTCACCAAGGGCGAGCTCGCCCACTCGGCCACTCGTTACGCACAAGGGGGCGTCGCCGCCGCGCTCGACGAGCGGGCGGACGACTCGCCGGAGCTCCACCTCTCCGACACGATCGCCGCGGGGGCGGGGCTCTGCGACCCCGACGCGGTCCGTGTTCTCGTGACCGAAGGCCCCGACCGCGTGCGCGAGCTCATCGCCATGGGCGCCATGTTCGACCAGACCGGCGACGGCGAAGCCGCCGGTCTCGCGCTCGCCCGAGAGGGCGGACACTCGGCGGCCCGGGTCATGCATGCGGGTGGCGACGCGACCGGCGCCGAGATCGAGCGGGCGCTAGTGGCCGCGGTCGCGGCAACGACCACCGACGTGCGCGAGGGCTGGCTGGCGCTCGATCTCCTCCTCGACGGCGAGCGGGCGGCGGGCGTGACCGCCCGGGCGCCCGACGGCGCGACCACCGAGGTCCGCGCCCGGCACACGATCCTCGGCACGGGCGGGGCCGGGCAGTGCTTCGCGGTGACGACCAACCCCGCCCTCTCCACCGGCGACGGCATCGCCATGGCGCTGCGCGCCGGCGTCGCGGTTGCCGACGTCGAGTTCATGCAGTTCCACCCGACGGCGCTCGATCACCCGGCCATGCCCCGCCCGCTCCTGTCGGAGGCACTACGCGGCGAAGGCGCGGTGCTCCGCGACACCGACGGGCACGCATACATGGCCGACGAACACCCGCTCGGGGACCTCGCGCCCCGCGACGTCGTCGCCCGCGCCACGGCCCGGCGGATCAACGCGCAGCATGTCAGCCACATGTGGCTCGACGCCACGTCGATCGACGGGTTCGCGGACCGCTTCCCCACGATCTGGCGCGCCTGCCAGGCCGTCGGCCTCGACCCGCGGCGCGACTGGCTGCCGGTTGCTCCCGCCGCCCACTACCTGTGCGGCGGCGTCTGCACCGACCTCGACGGCGCGACGACGCTGCCCGGGCTGTGGGCGTGTGGCGAGGCGGCGTGCTCGGGCGTCCACGGAGCCAACCGCCTGGCGTCGAACTCCCTGCTCGACGGGCTCGTGTTCGCGCGGCGCACGATCGACGCCATCGAGCGCGGGAAGGACGCCCCCGACGAGACCGGCGTGCTGCGCGGCACGCTGGCGGTCGCGACCCCGGCGGGCCCGCCGCCGGCGGGCGGCGACGCGGTCGTCGCCCGAGAAGACCTCCAGCGGGTCATGACGCGGGAGGCCGGCGTCCTGCGCGACGCCGCCAGCCTCGAGCGCGCCGCGAGCGAGCTCGCGGGCATGGCCGGCGCTACCGACCCCGAGGTCCGCAACCTCGTGACCGTCAGCACCGCCTTGGTGCGCGCGGCGCTCGTGCGCACCGAGTCGCGTGGCACGCACACCCGCCTCGACTTCCCCGAGCCGTCGTCCGAGTTCCTGGGCCGCTTCGCATTCGGCGGACCGGTCGGAACCCAGGACCCGCGGTTCGTGCCCCTCCCCGAGCCGGAGCGGGTGCCGCGGTGAGCAGCGACGAGATGGCCGTCGGCCTGGTGCGCGAAGCCGTCGCCGTCGCCCTCGACGAGGACCTCGGCGTCCTCGGTGACATCACGTCGCTGGCGACCATCCCCGAGTCGGCGCGCGGGAGCGGCAAGTTCATCGCCCGGGCCGACGGCATCCTCGCGGGCACGGCCGTCGCCACCGAGGTGTACCGGCAGCTCGACCCCGACGTCACGGTGACGTGGCGCGCGCAAGACGGTGACGCGCTCAGCGCCGGTCACGAGTTCGGCCGGGTGTATGGACCGATGCGCTCCGTCCTGGGCGGCGAGCGCACCGCGCTCAACTTTCTCTGCCACCTGTCGGGCGTCGCGACCGAGGCCCGACAGTTCGTGGATGCCGCCGGTGGCCGGGTGCGCATCCTCGACACCCGCAAGACGCTCCCGGGCCTCCGCGCCCTCGAGAAGGCCGCCGTCCGCGCCGGCGGGGGACACAACCACCGCGGCTCGCTGTCCGATGCGCTGCTCATCAAGGACAACCACCTCGTCGGGCTGGGCATCGACAAGGCGGTGCAGGCGGCGAGCGACCACTGGCCCGGCCGCACGGTCGAGGTCGAGTGCGAACGGCCCCAGCAGGTCGCGGAGGCCGTCGAGGCCGGCGCCGGCATCGTGATGCTCGACAACATGACGCCGGCGCAGGTGAAGAAGTGCGTCGCGATCGTTCGCGAGAGCAGCCGTCCCGGCGTGCTCGTCGAGGTCTCCGGAAGCGTCACACTCGACAACGTCAAGATGTACGCCGCCGCGGGGCCCGATCTCATCTCGACCAGCGCCATCACCCAGTCGGCGCCCGCCCTCGACCTGGGGCTCGACGTCGAAGGAGACGCCTGACCGATGCTCCTCACGATCGACGCCGGCAACACCCAGACCGTGATCGGCCTGTTCAACGACAAGGAGCTGGCCGACCACTGGCGCATCGCGACCGTCGCCGACCGCACCGAGGACGAGCTGGCGCTGATGATCCAGCAGTTCCTCGGCTTCCACGGGTTCTCGTTCGACGCCCAAGTGACAGGGGTCGCGATCGCATCGGGTGTGCCGCGCGTGACGGCCGCCCTGCGACTCATGACCCGGCGCTACTTCGGGTTCGAACCCCTGGTGGTGGAGCCCGGCGTCCGCACGGGCATGCCGATCCTCTACGACAACCCCAAGGAGGTCGGCGCCGACCGGATCGCGAACGCCGTCGCCGCCTACGACCTGTACGGCGGCCCGTCGATCGTCGTCGACTTCGGAACCGCCAACACGATCGAGGCGATCAGCGAGCAGGGCGAGTACCTCGGCGGCGCGATCTTCCCCGGCATCGAGATCTCGATGGACTCGCTGTTCGAGCGCGCCGCCGCGCTGCGCCGCGTCGAGCTCGTGCCGCCCAAGAACGTGATCGGCAAGTCGACGATGGAGTCGATCCAGTCGGGGGCGGTCTACGGCTTCACCGGACAAGTCGACGCGCTGGTGGAGCGGTTCCAGGCCGAGCTCGGGGACTGCACGGTCGTGGCCACCGGCGGCCTCGCCGAGCTGATCATGCCGTTCTCCCGCACGATCCAGCACAATGAGCCCTGGCTCACCCTCCACGGGCTCCGGATCGTGTTCGAGAGGAACCGTTGAGCGAACTCCAGGACGAGCGGGCGCGACGGCTCGCCAAGGTCGAGGCTCTCCGCGCCCGGGGGCTCGATCCGTACCCGGTCCGCTTCGACCGCGACCACACGATCGCCGAGATCCACGACGCCTACGACATCATCGACGCCGGCGCCGAGACGGACGACACCGTCCGGGTCGCGGGCCGCCTCCTGCTCATCCGGCGCCAGGGCAAGCTCACGTTCGCGACCGTGCGCGACGGCACCGGCTCGGTGCAGCTGTTCGTGTCGCGTGCGGTCATCGGCGACGACCTGCACGCCGCTTTCGACGATCTCGACCTCGGCGACTGGGTCGGCGTCGAGGGCACGGTCATGAAGACGAGGAAGGGTGAGCTTTCGGTCAAGGTGACCCGGTTCCAGCTCCTCGCCAAGGCGCTGCGCCCGCTGCCCGACAAGTGGCACGGCCTCGCCGACGTCGATACCCGCTTCCGCCAGCGCTACGTCGACCTCATCGCCAACGACGACGCCCGCCGCGTGTTCGAGATCCGCTTCGCGACGATCGCGGCGATCCGCGAGTTCCTGCGGGCACGAGGCTTCGTCGAGGTGGAGACGCCGATGATGCACGCGGTGGCGGGCGGCGCCGCGGCGCGGCCGTTCATCACGCACCACAACGCGCTCGACATCGATCTCTACCTGCGTATCGCGCTCGAGCTGCCGCTCAAGCGGCTGCTCGTGGCCGGCTTCGAGAAGGTCTTCGAGATCGGGAGGGTGTTCCGGAACGAGGGCCTGTCGACGAAGAACCAGCCCGAGTTCACGATGCTCGAGGCCTACCAGGCGTTCGTCGACTACCACGAGATGATGACGCTGACCGAAGCACTGGTGAACCACGCCGCGCGGGAGGCGATCGGGACCACCACGGTCGAGATCGATGGCCGGAAGATCGACCTGGCACCGCCGTGGGAGCGCCGCACGATGACCGAGCTCATCCGCGAGCACTCCGGCGTCGAGGTGCACCCGGCGATGCCGGTCGAGAAGCTCGAGCGAGTCTGCGACGACCTCGGGGTGCCGCGAGAGAAGGGCTGGGACCCCGGCAAGCTCGTGATGGAGATCTACGAGAAGACGACCGAGTCGAACCTCGTGGGTCCGGTGTTCGTCATGGACTATCCGCTCGAGGTATCGCCGTTGGCCCGCACGCATCGCGACGATCCCGCGCTCGTCGAGCGGTTCGAGCCGGTCGTGCTCGGCCGCGAGCTGGGCAACGCGTTCAGCGAGCTCACCGACCCGGTCGACCAGCGGGAGCGCTTCGAGCGGCAGGCGCGCCTCAAGGAAGCCGGGGACGTCGAAGCCAACGACGTCGACGAGGACTACGTGCGCGCGCTCGAGTACGGGCTGCCGCCGTGCGGCGGGCT
>JBKPDN010000272.1:0-6108 GCA_046727875.1 Actinomycetota bacterium
CCCGCGGTGCGCGCCGCAGCGGCTGGGTAGCCTGCTGCGGTGCCGTCGATCTTCACGAAGATCATCGATGGCGAGATCCCCGGCGTGTTCGTGTGGCGCGACCCGCAGTGCGTCGGGTTCCTGTCGATCGCACCGATGAACCCCGGCCACACGCTGGTCGTGCCCCGCCGGGAGGTCGACCACTGGATCGACCTCGATCCCGTTCTCGCCCGTCACCTGTTCACGGTGGCGCAGACGATCGGCAAGGCGCAGGACCAGGCGTTCCACCCGCGGCGCATCGGCGTGCTGATCGTCGGCGACGAGGTGCCGCACACCCACATCCACGTGGTGCCGATCAACTCGGCCGGCGAGCTGTCGTTCGCGCACGCCGACCCCAACCCGCCGGAAGGCTCATTAGACGCGGCGGCCGAGAAGATCCGCGCCGTCCTACGCGACCTCGGCGCCGAGCACGTCGCCGAGTGACGCGTCCTAGCTCGACGCCGCCTCGGCGAGCTCGGCCAGCAGGTGCACCTGGCTGACCATGAGCTTGCGCCAGTCGTCGAGGTGCAGGCTCTCGTCCTCGCCGTGGATGCGGCTGCTCGGGTCGGACGGGCCGAGCAAGAGCGCGGGGATGCCGCCAAAGGCGGCCGCGAACGGCTCCGTGAACGGGATCGACCCGCCGACGCCCATGAAGACGGGATCAGTCCCGAACCCGGCCCGCAGCGCGCGCTCGCCGGCCTCGAACGCCCAGCCCGTTGGCTCGCTCAGCCAGCCCGGCGCGCTCCAGCGCGGGGTCATCTCGAGCTCGAGCCCCCACGGGACCCGCGCCGCGATGTGCTCGTGGAGCAGCCGGTGTGCGCGCTCGGGGTCCTGGCCCGGCGCCAGTCGGACGTTCAGACGAGCCGCCGCCCGCGCCACGATCTGCGGCGACGATCCCGCGATCGGGTGCGAGTCCCAGCCGATGACGGCGATCGACGGCCGGCGCCACAACCGCTCGTAGACGCTCACGGCGGGGTCCCCCGCGAGCTCGACCCCGGGCCGCACGCCCCACCCCTGGCGAAGCTCGTCCGAGGTGTCGGGGAGGCTCGCGATGCGCGCCCGCTCCTCGTCGGTGAGCGGTGTGGCGTCGTCGGCGAAGCCGTCGACGGCCACGTCGCCGTGCTCGTCGACGAGCGAGGCCACGACCGTCGCCAGCGCCAGCGCAGGATCGGGCGCGGCGCCGCCGGCCAAGCCGCTGTGGACGGGACCGTCGAGGGCGCGCAGCGTCACGTCGACGCCGGCGATACCCCGCAGCGAATACGTCAGGCCGGGGACCCCGACTCTCCAGTTGCTGGCGTCGGCGAGGACGAGGACGTCGGCGGCCAGCTCGTCGAGGTACTTGGTGAGGAACGCCTCGAGCCGGGGCGACCCGATCTCCTCCTCTCCCTCCACGAGCACGCGGACGTTGCACGGCAGCTCGCCCATCGTGCGCAGCCACGCCGCGACGGTGGCGGCGTGGGCGACCGCACCCGCCTTGTCGTCGGCGCTGCCCCGGCCGTACATGCGGCCGCCGCGCTCTCGGGGCTCGAACGGGTCTGAGGTCCAGTTCTCGACGATGCCGGGCGGCTGCACGTCGTGATGGGCGTAGAACAGGACGGTCGGGGCGTCTTCCCGGTGCACCCACTCGCCGAGCACGTACGGCGGCGACCCGTCCACGTCCCGCTGGCGGACCTGTTCGAGGCCGGCGACCTCGAGGGCGGCGGAGACGGCGTCGGCGCTGCGTTCCACGTCGACGGTGTGCGCCGGATCGCCGCTGACGCTCGGGATGCGCACGAGCTCCCGGAGGGTGGCCAACCACTCGCGGTACCCGTCGTCGACGGCCCGTACGACCGCGTCGACGTCGTACGGAATCTCCCGTTCCGCGGCTTCGCTCACAGGGTGACCGTACCAACGGCACGGCGGCGCGAACGCGCCCGTTCCGGCGACGCTTCCCTCACCCGGCGGCGCCTCGGGAGCCGCACCTAACATCGCCCCCCGTGGGCTCGGCGGAGGAGTGGGCGAAGCGCGACGCGGCCGTCGTCTGGCACGGCTTCACCCAGATGGGCTCCTACACGGAGAACGCGCCCGTCATCGTCGAGTCGGCATCGGGTCACGAGCTGATCGACGTCGACGGGCGGCGGTACCTCGACGCCATCTCGTCGCTGTGGGTCACGACCCTCGGCCACCGTGTCCCCGAGCTCGACCAGGCGCTGCGCGACCAGCTCGACCGCGTGGCCCACTCGACGATGCTCGGGAACGGCAACCGGGCGGCGATCGAGCTGGCCGAGACGCTCGCGCCGGTCGTACCCGTCGACGGCCCGCACGTCCTGTACGCGTCGGACGGCGCCGCCGCCGTCGAGCAGGCGCTCAAGATCGCGTTCCAGTACTGGGCGAACCGCGGCGTCGAGGGGCGCACCGCGTACCTGGCGTTCGGTGGCGCGTACCACGGCGACACCATCGGCAGCCTCTCGGTGGGCGCCGGCGGGTTCGGCACCGACCTGTTCGACCCGCTCCGCTTCCCCGCCCTGCGCGCCCCCGGCTTCGCCGACCCGAAGTGCTTCGACGTCGCCGCCCGGATGATCGGCGCCCACGCGCTTGAGCTCGCCGCCGTCGTGGTCGAGCCGCTCGTGCAGGGCGCGGCCGGGATGCAGACGGCTCCGCCGTGGGCGTTCGAGCCGCTGGCCGAGGCGTGCCGCGAGCACTCGGTGCTCCTCGTCTGCGACGAGGTCGCGACCGGGTTCGGCCGCACGGGAACGCTCTTCGCGTCCGAGCAGTGCGGGCTCCGGCCCGACCTGCTGTGCCTGGGCAAGGGGCTGACGGGCGGCTACCTCCCGCAGTCGGCGACCGTCGCCAGCCAGCGCGTCTTCGACGCGTTCCTCGGCCCCGACCTCTCGACGCAGACGCTGTACCACGGCCACTCGTACGGCGGGAACGCGCTCGCGTGCGCAGTAGCGCGCCGACACCTCGAGCTGCTCGATGAGCGTGATGTCCTCGCCAACGTGCGCGCCCGGTCGGCCGAGCTGCAGGCGCTGCTCCACGTGCACGTGGCGGGGCACCCCGCCGTGCGCGAGGTGCGGCTCCGCGGGCTCATGGGAGGAATCGAGCTCGCGCCGCCGCGGGAGGGCCTGCGCTGGGGCCGGCGCGTCTGCGCGACCGCGGTCGAGCACGGCGTGCTGCTGCGGCCCCTCGGCGACGTCGTGGTGGTCATGCCGCCGTTGACGATCACCTCGCCCGAACTGCACCGGATCGTCGACGCGCTTGCGGGCGCCATCGACGAGGTGACGGCAGCGTGAGCTGGCGGAGCTGGGCCGACGACGAAGCCGGCGCCATCCGCGCCGCCGACCGCTGGCGCGAGCCACGCGACCTCGACGCCGCCGGGCCCGAGGGCAAACTCGCCCCCGACGGCCGCCCCGTCGTGTCGTTCGCGTCAAACGACTACCTCGGGCTCACCCAGCACCCGGCGGTCGTCGCCGCCGCCCACGGCGCGCTCGACCGGTGGGGCGCCGGTTCGGGCTCGGCGCGCCTGATCGTCGGGTCGCGACCGGTACACGCCGACCTCGAAGCGGCGCTGGCCGACTGGAACCGCGCCGAACGAGCTGTCCTGTTCCCCACCGGGTTCGCGACCAACCTCGGCGTGCTGACGACCTTCGGCGGGCCGGGCGTCCTCGTCTGCTCCGACGAGCTGAACCACGCGTCGATCATCGACGGCTGCCGCCTCAGCCGCGCCCACGTCGAGGTGTTCCGCCACTGCGACCTCGACCACCTCGAGCACCTGCTCTCGACGGTTCGCGCCGAGCGCGCGCTGGTCGTCACCGACACGGTGTTCTCGATGGACGGAGACCTCGCCGACGTCGACGCGCTCGCTGATCTCTGCGCGCGTCACGGCGCTCTGCTCGTGCTCGACGAGGCGCACGCGGTGCTCGGCCCGACTCCCGCGCTGTCCGATGTCGACGCGCTGCGCATCGGCACGTTGTCGAAGACCGTCGGGTCGCTGGGTGGGTTCGTCGCCGGCCCCGCCCGGTTCACCGAGCTCGTCGTGAACCGCGCCCGGTCGTACATCTTCACCACCGCGCTCTCGCCGGCGGACACCGCCGCCGCGCTCGCTGCCGTCGACGTGATCCGATCGGCCGAGGGCCGCGAGCTCCGGGCGCGTCTGCGCGCCAACGTCGAGCGGCTGCGGCCCCGGCACCCGTCGCCGATCGTGCCGGTCGTCCTCGGGGACGAGGCCAGGACCCTCGCGGCCGCGGCCGCGCTGCTCGAGCAGGGGATGCTCGTGCCCGCGATCCGGCCGCCCACCGTGCGGCCGGGCACCTCGCGCCTGCGGGTTGCGTTGTCGGCCGCGCACGCGCCCACGCAGGTGGACGCGCTGGCGACCGCGCTCACCGACCTGTGACGGCGCGCCCGGAGCGCGTCGTCTTCGTCGCCGGTACCGGCACCGGAGTGGGCAAGACCTGGGTTGCCTCGGCCGTGCTCACGCGGCTGCGCGCCGACGGCCTGCGAGTGGCGGCCCGCAAGCCCGCACAGTCGTTCGACCCCGGCGAACGTTCCACCGACGCGGATGTGCTCGGGGCCGCGACCGGCGAATCGCCCACCGACGTGTGCCCGCCCCACCGCTGGTACGGGCGCGCGCTCGCGCCGCCGATGGCCGCCGAGGCGCTCGGCGCGTCTGCATTTACCATCGATGACCTGCGCGCCGAGCTGCGCTGGCCCGACGGCGTCGACGTCGGGCTGATCGAGGGCGCGGGCGGGCCACGTTCGCCGCTCGCCGCCGACGGCGACAACGTCAGGCTCGTGTGCGCGGTCGCGCCCGATCTCGTGTTCCTCGTGGCCGAGCCGGGACTCGGCACGATCAACGCGGTGCGCATGTCGGTCGACGCGTTCGCCGGTCACCCCGTCGTCGTCGTGCTGAACGGCTACGACGACCAAGATCCCCTGCACCGCCGCAATCAGGACTGGCTCGCCGAGCGCGACCGATTCGACGTCGTCACCGGGGCCGAGGCGGCGGCGGCACGGATCGTGCCGTAGCCGCAGAGTCCGGTGTTCATCTCTCGTTCATGCGAGTCTCATTCGGTGTGAGTCAGACTGTCGGCCGTGCCGCCCGACCGTGCGGGTCCCGACGCGCCCGCCCCCGCGCACCCGGACCGCCCCACCCCCGCCGATCGCGCCGTGGCCCTCGCGCTGGTGCTGGCGTCGGCGTGCGCCACCGGAACGGTGATCGCGCGGCCGATGTACACGCTGGGCCGGGCCGGCTTACTCGTACTCGCGTTCGCCGCGCTCGGGCTGGCGCTGGGCGTGGCCCGATGGCGCCGGGCGCTGAGCATGCGTTCGGTGCTGGCCCTGACCGTCGGCCTCCTGGTCGTGGCGGTCGCCTATTGGCCGCGCGACTCGACCGACGTCTGGTCGTATGCCGCCTACGGGCGGATGATCTCGCACTACGGCGCCAGTCCGTACCTGCACGTCCCGATCGAGTACTCGAACGACCGCGCGATCCGGCGGGTGAAGCCGACGTGGCAGAACACGCCGTCGGTGTACGGGCCCCTGTGGAACGGGATGGCGGCCGGCGTCATGTCAGTGACGCAGACGCACCTGCAGTCCACGCGCATCTGGTTCCAGACGCTCGCTGCACTGGCCGTGTTCCTCGCCGTGCTGCTCATTGCGAGGCGGACGCGCTCTCCCGCCGCCGTCGCGCTCATCGGGCTGAACCCTCTGGTGATCTACGACGTCGTCAACGGCGGCCACAATGACGCGCTCGTCGGGCTCGCCCTGCTCGCAGGCGTGCTCCTCGCATCACGACGGCGGTTCGTGTGGGCCGCGGTCGCCATCGCCCTTGGTGCGCTGATCAAACTGGTCGCGTTGCTCGCGCTGGCCGCGCTGGTCGTATGGATCTGGCGCAAGCGGGGCGCGCGTCCAGCCTTCATCGCCACCACCGCCGGCGGCGGTGTCCTCACCGCCGGCTATGCCCTGAGCGGTGGCCTCGACGCGTTCACGCCGCTTCAAGAGGCGCGGCTGCAGATGAGCCGCAACTCGATCTGGCTCCTCACCAACGCGGAGGGGCGCACGAACCTGTTCGGGTTCGGGCGCATCCATGAGTTCTCTTCGGACTTCCTCCAC
>JBKPDN010000273.1:0-2307 GCA_046727875.1 Actinomycetota bacterium
GGACAGCTGGTCCGACCCGTAGGTGACGAGGATCGTGTCGCACAGGCCCTCGCGGATGGCGGCGGCACCGTGCTGGACGTGGAACTCGAACGACGACCCGCCCGTCATCGTCCCGTCGATGTAGCTGTGGTCGATGCGGAAGTACTCGGCCAGCGTGACCGGGTCGTCGACCATCATCTGGTGGCTGCCGCCGGCGCCGATGTAGGCGTCGATGGCCGACTTCTCGACGCCGCAGTCGTCGAGCACCCGCTGGAAGGCGAGCGCGTGGTGCTGCACGCTGTCGAGGTCCTTGGCCACCGGGTAGTCGCTCAGCCCGATGCCGGCGATGACGGGCGTTCGATCCACGTTGCCTCCGCGTTTGCTGACGGAGGCGTCAGTAGATCAGACGCTGGGACGGGGACGCCAAGTGACCGAGCAGCCAGCACCTCCATACTCCTGCGGGTCTTCGGGGCCTCGAGGCTGCGCTTGACGACGGCGGTACCGCTGGAGAGCATCCCTCCACCATGTTCGCCCGTGTGGTCCAGCCGTGATCGTCCATGTACTGATCCTCTGGGGCGTGATCGCCGCTGCCGCCGCTCTGGGTGTGGTGGTGCACCGGAGAACAACGCGCAACGAGGCGGCGGAGTACCAGTCTGCGTTGACCTTCGTCGGGGCGGCGTATGGCCTGTTGTTGGGTCTGTTGGTGGTCTTTGCGGTGGGCCACTTCAACGACGTCCGGCACGAGTCTCAACAGGAGGCGAGCTCGCTCGTCGCGCTCTATGACACGGTGGGCGTCTACCCGCCCGACACGAGGGATCCCGTTCGGCACGACGTGGTCTGCTACATGCGCTCGATCGCCGACGACGAGTGGCCGTCGATGGAGCGAGGGCGACACGTGGAGGCGCGGCGCACGCTCGCGTTCGGCGACCGGGTCCGCGCAGACGTTCGCAACCTTCCCAGCGGCGATCCGATGCAGGGATCCGCCTATGGGCGCTCCAACACTCTCATCACCGACGCGGGCCAATCCCGGCAGCGACTGCTGTTCTTCACCGAACCGGAGATCCCCGCCGCGTTGTGGGTCGTCATCTACGTCGGCGCGTTTCTCGTGATCCTTCTCCTCGCCGTCCACTACGCCACGCGCCCAGCTGGTCGGATCGCCGCGCTCGGCAGCGTGGCCGTGCTGATGACGGTGGTCGTGGGCGTGCTGGGAATGCTCGACCAGCCGTTCGGCATAGGCGCGCGGGTGCAGCCCGAGCAGATGCGGCAGGCGGTCGAACTCCTGCTGAGAGGCGAAAAGAACCCGACAATCCTGGGGCCCTGCCGATGAGTACTTCCCGGGCGCGAACGACCATGGTCGTCCCTGCAGGCCCGCTGAGGCGGCGTCCTCAGCGCAGGAGCGGGCAGTGGCTGCTGGCGACCTGCGCGAGGTCGTTGATCGGGGTGAACGCGATCGTCGACCTGTCCACGTTCCACCGGAACGTCTGGGTCCCCCCGCTCGTCGTCTGCGTCACCGCCTGGAGCACGAACGAGTTCCCGCTCCCCGGCTGCGTGGTGACGTTGATCGAGGTGCTGTCCTCGATCGGAGCCGGGAACGGGCGGCACTGCTGCGACCCCTGGTTGAGCTTGGCCTTAGCCTGATCCTCGGGCGACGGCCCTTGCGGTTGTGTGGTGCGCGGCGGCGTCGTGGTCCCGGGCGTGGTCGTCGAGGGAGTTGGCGTTCCCCCTGCGGGCGTGTCCTGGCCCCCGTCCGTTCCCGCCGGCCGCTGGAACGGCTGGTTGGTCCGGATGTCGATCAGGACGAAGATATTGATGACCGTCACGTTCTGCTTGACGATGGTCAGGTTGTTCGACGAGAAGCCGGTCCACTTCGGCCCCGTGTACACGGGCGGATACGACACGGGCGGCGTGAGCGGATTGCCGCAGTAGCACTTCGTCACGACGTCGCCCTTGTCGTCGATGAGCACCGCGGTGCCGGCTTGCAGCACCGTCTGGAACGACGTCGCCTTCCCGTTCTTGAACCCATGGTTCGTGAGGCGAGTGTCCGAACGAAGAAGAACGGGTGTCAGTCTCTGGACGTACGTCGAGATCTGGTCGGGCGTGATGCCGAGCGTGCTCGCCCACGCGCTGCCCTTGTCCGGGTTCTGTTGCAGGAACGTGACGAGCTGGGTCCTGTCGCAGGTTCCCTGTTGCATCGTCCCGCCGTACAGGCCGGGCTGGCCGCCCGTCTGGGTGGTGTTGCCACCCTGTTGCACCGGCGTGACGCTGGTGTCCTGTCCGACTGGGGGCGAGAACGGATTCTGCGTCGTGGAGATCGGCTCGGTGAATACC
>JBKPDN010000274.1:0-5353 GCA_046727875.1 Actinomycetota bacterium
CGGCCAGCCTGCCGGCTCCGCCGTACTGCACTCGGTTCTCTGGATCGCAGCGATGCTCGTCGTGTTCGTGCCGCTCGCGGTGCGCGCCTACCAGCGCCGGTGAGGGCATGGGTGGAAGATGACCGAGCAGGGCGTCACGGCGCTCGACGGCGAGCTGCCGGTGAACATGTCGGGCGGCGTGCTGTCGTCGAACCCGATTGGCGCGTCGGGGATGCTGCGCTTCGCCGAGGCCGCCATGCAGGTGCGGGGCCGGGCGGGGGAGCACGAGGTCGACAACGCCCGCACCGCCCTCGGCCACGGCTACGGCGGCGGCTCCCAGTTCTTCGCGATGTGGGTCGTCGCGGCGGAGAAGCCGCGATAGCGAAGGTCAGAGCTGCCGCAAGCGGCTCAAGGAAGCGCGTCGCCATAAGGTCGCGGCATGGCGGCGCCCTACCGTGGCCGAGTTGAGTACGCGTCCAGTGGACAAAGCGTCGTCGCAATCGACGACCTCGACGCGGCCAACTGGCAAGGCCAGCCCACTGGGGGCTTCCTCGTCAATGCCAATGCCCCGGAGGTCTGGTTCGTTGGCGTTGTCCTACTGGAAGGTCCACGAGCCGGCGAGTTCGCGACCGCCGATCTCATCGTGCGGCGGGAAGGCTCGGAGGCTGTCCAATCGGTGCGTTTCGTTGGTAGGTCGGCCTTCGCCCCGAATCCGGAACTTGTCGATCTCGACGCCTCGCTACATCGCTACGACGATTTACAAAAGCGTCTGCCGCGGCGGCCACCCGTCATCCAGGACTACGTCGACACAGAGCCCGAGCTCTCGGTGCTCGAGCGGCCACCTCGGCAAGGCGACGAGCTGCCAGACATGTTTGGGGAGCACATGCCAGTCAACCCAGACACCGTGCGACTCGCCATGGACGAGCAGAACCGACAGGTGTATGTGGCCGAAGGAACCGACGAGGACTCGATCTTCTTGATCTTCAGAGGTGTCGGTGGAGGTGGTGCGTGCGGCGGCCCGCGATCGAACCTCGCTACCTACGGGTTGACGTACATTACGAACAGCGGAAGTGGGGGAGAGGACGTCATCGTCGGCCTCGTGCCCGATGACGTAATCGGGGTGCAGTTGGATGAGCGTCCTGCCGTGATGGGCGAGAACGTCTTCATCGCAGATGGCGGCTCCACCGGCCGGACGCTGACGCTCACGACGCGCTTCGGTCAGCGGGAGATCCCTCTCGGCGGCTTCGATAACGGCGAAGCGCCATCTTCTCCAGAATCACGCTGAGGGTGACCGCCACCCAATCGCTTACGCACCCAAACCTCTCTTCGGAGCAGGTCGGGATTGGTCGGGTGACTACGTTGCTTGGGCGGCGAGGAGGTGCCATTTCCCCGGAACGCCCTTGAGGGCGTGTTCGCCGCGGTCGGCGAACTCGAGGCGGGAACCCACCACGAGATCCGTGACGGTGCGCGAGACGAGCACTTCGCCGGGTTGCGCGAGCGCAACGATGCGGGCCGCGATGTGCACCGCGATGCCACCGAGCTCGTTATCGCGCTGTTCGCATTCGCCGGTGTGCACGCCGGCGCGCACTTCGAGACCGAGGCGCCGGATCGCGGCGGTTGTGGCGAGAGCGCAGTGCACCGCGCGAGCGGGACCATCGAACGCGACGAGGAACCCGTCGCCGGTGGTTTTCACTTCCTTGCCGCGGTAGCGCTCGAACTCACAGCGCATGATCTCGTCGTGGCGGTCGAGCAGTTCACGCCAACGCTGGTCACCGAGCTCGGATGCCCGTCGCGTGGAGTCGACGATGTCGGTGTACAAGACCGTGGCCAGAATCCGGTCGGGACTCGGCTGGGGTCGATGCCCGGTCAGGAAATCCTCGATCTCGTCGACGAGTCGGTCGACATCCCCGGCGAAGACGAGACGGTCGTCGCCCGGAAGCTCGACGAACTTCGCCCCCGGGATCTGCGCGGCGAAGTAACGGCCCTGGTCTACCGGGATGAGCGGATCATCGACGCGGTGGAGCACGAGGGTCGGGACCCGGATGGCCGGTAGCACCGGGCGCACGTCGATGTCGTAGGCCATGCGCAGCAGGGTGTCGGCGGCTCCCGGGCTCGCCGCGTTCCGCATCCAACGGCCCAGCCAGTCCCTGAATTGCGGATCGCGCGTCGCGTTGACGGCCCACACGGACCCCTCGGGGATCTCGCCGCCCCACGTGGCCTCCATGTTCGTCGCGAAGGCCTCCAGGAACTCGTCGGACTGGCCCCACGGGAAATCGGGCGCCTTCCGGAGCCGGGCGTAGGCCCCGTACGTGACCAGGGCACGAGTGCGTTCGGGGTACGTGCTGCGAACAGCGTCGCCATCTGGCCACCATCCGACTCGCCGAAGAGAGCGGCCTGCTCCGACCCCACGGCGTCCAGCACCGCTCGGAAGTCATCCATGCGCTGTTCGAGGGAGGGGAGCGCGTCCACCGGAACCGGGTCCGACAAGCCCGTTCCTCGCTTGTCGAAGCAGATCAGGCGGGCGAAGCTGGAGAGTCGGCGCAAGTAGTGGGCGTACACCACGCCTTCCCACGCGAACTCCAAGTGCGAGGCGAAGCCGCCTACCTCCACCAGGTCGAAGGGCCCGTCGCCGATGACCTGGTAGGCGATGTGGACACCGTCGCTGGCCCGGGCGTAGCGCGTCTTGGGCACGACGAGCATCGGGGACGTCTCGAGTGAGTCTCGCTGCGTCCCACCGTTTCCGGTGAGCGGCTGGGCCGCAACCGGCTGCGGCGCAGGCGGAACCCAGTCGAGCTCCGGCTTTTGCAGCACGATCGCCTCTTCCAACGCCACCAGCTCCGGGCTCGGCGTGATCCCCAACTCCTCACCCAGATGGACGCGTAGATCCCGGTAGGCGCCGAGCGCTTCGGCCTGACGGCCACAGCGGTACAACGCCAGCATCCACCGGGCCCAGAGCCGCTCGCGCGACGGGTTGTCCCGGGCGGCGGCCTCCAGGTCACCGATCACTTCGCCGTGGCGACCCTGCGCCAACTCGGCCTCGATCCGGTCTTCCAACGCGCTGAGCCGCAGCTCGTCGAGGCGAACTACCTCGGCCCGGGCGAACGGCTCGTCGGCGAACTCCGCCAAGGCCGGGCCGCGCCACAACGCCAGCGCCATGCGCAACTGTGCCGCCCCGGCGACCGGGTCCCCCTCCCGTAGAGCCACGCGTCCGTCGGCGACGAGCCGCTCGAAACAGCTCGTGTCCAGCTGGTCCTGCTCGACGCGCAGCACATAGCCCGGTGCGCGGGTCACCAGCACGGCTTCAGGGTCACCCGACGCGCGGCCCGGCTCCAGGGCGGCGCGGACCCGAGAGACATAGGTCTGCAAGGTCGCTGCTGCGTCGGCTGGTGGCGCATCGCCCCAGAGGATGTCTGCGAGTCGGTCGCGGGAAACCACCGAGTTGGCGTGCACGAGCAGCGCCGCAAGCAAGCGTCGTTGCTTGGCGCTGCGCAACTCGACGGCGCGCTCGCGCTCCAGCACCTCGAGCGGGCCGAGCACCAAGAATCTCACGCGCCACCCCGAATCCTGCCTGACGCTCGAAGCGATGAAGTCCGTCTCGCCGCGTCGCGAAGAAGCCTACGTCGCGTGGCGCACGGGTGACGGCGGCGGGCCGAGAGGCAGAAGACAGGGAACCGAAAGCGCGCTCCCACAGTGTGGCTGCATCAGCCCGTCACGGCGCGAGAAGCACCGCGTGCCCGCCGCGCGATCTCGGTTGCGCGAACTGTTTGCTGGTCGGAGTGTCATGGAGTAGACCGTCGTTCCGATCCGCGGAGCCGGTGCCGGCGAGGCGGGGCGGGGGTCGGTGGAACCATCACCGGGTGGCTCCGAAACCTGGAGGGGTCGTTCCCCCCGTCGTGATGACAAGGGGGGATAGTGGTTCGGCGGTGTGAGACGTTCAAGAAGGCTGTCCGTCGACTCGTTCTCGTTGTGCTCGTCGCATCCGCGGTCGGACTTGCCAGTGACGCGTCGCTCGCGTACGCGAGCGGATCAGCCGAGCTCGCGGCGAGCGTGCCCCAAAAGAAGCCCAAGAACACGTCGTTGGCCGCGGCCGCCGGGTGGGTGGTGGTCGACACCCAGGCCAAGCTGCAGGTCGCGGCGCCGCCGGAGCAGTCGACCGATCCGTCCGCACCGCGGGTGCAGCAGATCAGCAGCCTCATCGCTGGCTTGAGCTTCAAGGGCCTCGCGGTCGCGACAGATAGCAGGGCGCAGCCCGACCCGAACGATCCGTCGTTGCTGGTCGGCAACTACACCGTCAAGGTCGTCGTGTTCGGGTCCGCAGCCGACGCGCGCAAGTTCCGCGCCGCTGACGCCAAAGACGTGACTGCTAAAGGCAGCCTCAAGAAGGTGGGCACCTACAAGGACGGTGTCGTCCTCGACGACGGCCAGGGCCACATCAACGTGATGTTCACGATCGGCAACGTCGCCGTCGACATCCGGACCGGAGTGACGGAGACGAGCCCGGGCACCGGCGTGAAGGACATCAAGAAGGTCGCCGCCTTCGTCGTCGCCAACTCGAAGCGGAAGTAAGGCGCTGTGGTCCTCGGGCTGTGGGTCCCCGTCAGCTGATGACCGGGCGGCCGTCGGGGCCGATCTGCCAGTCCGGGTTGTACGCGATCTCCCAGATGTGCCCGTCGGGGTCGGCGACGTGTCCGTGGTACATGCCCCAGTCCAAGGAGCTGGCCGGCTTCAGGACGGTCCCGCCCGCCGCCGCGGCGGTCGCCAGCGCGTCGTCGACGTCGGCGGGGCTGTCGAGGTTCATCGCGAGCGTGACGCCGCCGAAGCGGGGTTCGGCGGGCGGCGGCACCCCTGCGTCAGCCCACAGCGACTCCGCGGGCCACAGTGTCAGGTATGCACCCGACGTGCGGAACAGCCGGAACCCGTCGTCGGCGGCGATGACGACCTCCCACCCCAACGCCCGGTAGAAGGCCTCGGCGACAGCGACGTCACGCACGCCGAGCGTGACGAGGCTGACTCGCGGCGCGACGGCCACGGCAAGTCAGCGCATGGTGCGGAACGCGCGCCGCACCTGGTCGACGAACAGCTCGGGCTGCTCCCACGCCGCGAAGTGCCCGCCCCGCTCGGGCTGCTCGTAGAAGCGCAAATCCGTATACCGCTTCTCGCACCACCGCCGTGACGGGCGCATGATCTCCCGCGGGAAGATCGAGATCCCCGTCGGCGTCGCGATCGTGCGCCCCGACGCCATCCGTGACTGAGCGGATGGGCGCGCCCACCCGCTCTCCCAGTACAAGCGGGCCGACGACGCGGCCGTCGCCGTGAGCCAGTACACCATGACGTTGTCGAGCATCTGGTCGCGGCTCAACGCGCTCGTCGGGTC
>JBKPDN010000275.1:0-5005 GCA_046727875.1 Actinomycetota bacterium
CTTTCCTGAGATCACGCTGGGCGTCGTCGAGCTGGTTCTTGAGGCTGCCCTGCCGCTGGAGCTCCTGTTCGAAGCGGCGCGAGTTCTCCCCGAGATATTTGCTGCCGGCGATGACCGCGTGGACGCCCCCACTAGTGGACAGGATCGACAGCGCGCTGGCAGAACTGCCGTTGCGCTTGTAGAGCGCGACCGCCGACGTGTTGAACCGGTCCTTCGACGCCTGGATCTCGGCCTTGATCTGGTCGATGTTCCGCTGGACGGTGTCGACCTCGGCCTGGATGCGCGCGATCTCGGCTTCGGCGGCCTGAACCTTCTGCGTCGCGTCGGCGATCTGGCCGTCGAGTGCGGCGACCTTGGCGTCGAGGTCCTGGCGCTGCGACTGGACGTCCTGAAGTTCCTTGTACGCCGCGACCTCTTCGCCCGAGGCGCCCTCGATCGCGTCCGACAGCTCGCTCTTGCTCTTCGGGTCGGGTTGGGTCTGCGCGACCGCGGCCGGCGCGGGCGCGACGAACCCCACCAAGAGCGCGGCCGCGAGGAGGCAGAGGAGGATTCGGTGGGATTTCAGGGCGCTCAGGCTACGCAACACGAGTCACACAAGCAACAGCCAGGCCCGAAATACGCACTTCGCCCCTCCGGAATGCCCTGACGCTAGCGACGATCCGCAGAACGCGGGTGGATCTCTTCAGCGAAGGTGGGTCAGACCCGCAGGAACCGCCGGAGGCCGACCCCGGCGCCAAGAGCCCCGATCGCCGCCCCCATGATCAGCAGGATGATGCTGATTCCGGCCGCGTTGCCGGTCGTCACGAAGTACCCCCGGAAGAAATCGCCCTGCGAAGTGTCGACTTGGCTCAAGAGGTACTGGAGCGCGAACACGCCGCTCACGGCGAGCCCCGCGCCGACCGCACCCTGGACGAGGCCCTCGGCCATGAACGGGATGCGGACGAACCAGTTCGACGCGCCGACGAGCTTCATGACCTCGATCTCGCGCCGCCGGGCGAACGTGGCCAGCCGGATGGTGTTCACGATCAGGAACAGCGACGAGGCGATCAGGGTCGCCGAGATGGCGATGAACAAATAGCGCAGGAAGTTCGTGATGTCGATGAGCTGCTTGATCGCTTTGTCGGCTGTTTGCGACTCATCGACGCCGGGGCGGGTGTCGTACTTTTGGGCCAACGTCTTTGTCTGCTTGACGTCCTTGGGCGCGACCCGGAACGACGTCGGGAGCGCGTTGGCATCGACGGTGCTGACGAGATCGGGCTTGTCCCGGAATATGTGCTTGAAGTCCTCGTAGGCCTGCTGCTTCGAGATGAACTTCGCCGACCTGATCTGACGGTCACCAGCAAGCGCGTCGCGCACGCCCTCAATTTGTTGCTTGGTCGCGTTCGGCCGCATAAACACCTCGAACTCGACGCCGTGCTTCCACTTCTCCGTGCCGTGATCGACCCACGTCTGGAACAGCAGGATCCCGCCGAGGAGCAGCAACGAGACGGTGACGGTCAGGATCCCGGCCACCGTCATGAGGAGGTTGCGGCGCAGAGAGATCAGCGTCTCGCGCGCGAAATAGGTGAAACGTCGCAAGGGTCAGTCAGCTCCCGACGCCGTAGACCCCGCGCGACTGATCGCGCACCATGTGCCCGCGGTCGAGCTCGAGGACGCGACGGCGCATCGCGTCGACGATGCGCTGGTCGTGCGTGGCCATGACGACGGTGGTCCCCGTGCGGTTGATGCGGTCGAGCAACCGCATGATGCCGACGGTCGTGGCCGGGTCGACGTTCCCCGTGGGCTCGTCGGCGAGGAGGATCAGCGGTCGGTTCACGAACGCCCGGGCGATGGAGACGCGCTGCTGCTCACCCCCGGAGAGCTCGTTCGGGAACCGATCCTGCTTCCGGCTGAGACCGACGAGGTCGAGGATCTGGGGTACCTGCGCCTCGATGACGTGGCGGGGCCGACCGATGACCTCTTGGGCGAACGCGACGTTCTCGTACACGGTCTTGTTGGGCAGCAGCTTGTAGTCCTGGAACACGCACCCGACGTTGCGCCGGAGCTGCGGGATCTTCCACGAGCTGAGGCGGGAGATGTCGCGGCCGGCGACGATGATGCGGCCGGACGAGGAGTCCTCCTCCCGCAGGAGCAGGCGCAGCGCGGTCGACTTGCCGGAGCCGGAGGGCCCGACGACGAACACGAACTCGCCCTTGTTGATGTCGAACGAGACGTCGCGCAACGCGACGACATCGCCCTTGTAGATCTTCGTGACGCCTTCGAAACGGATCATCCAGAACCAGGAAGAAGCCGGAGGACGGGCTGAGGAAGCACGTGCAGCTGCCCGCCGCAGGGTAGCAGGCCGGCCCCCGCCGCCATGGGCACGGGCGCGGGATTCACAGCTTCCGGCAGGGCCCTACCGACCCGTCTCCGAGCGAGGTGTCGGGGGCGCACCGCCGTCGCGTTGTCGGCGCCACTGGAGGTACGACCCGATGAACGAGTCGAGCTCGCCGTCGAGCACCGCTTGCACGTTGCCCGTCTCGTAGCGCGTCCGTTCGTCCTTGACGAGCTGGTACGGCGCCAGCGTGTACGTGCGGATCTGGCTGCCGAACGCGACGTCTTTCTTCTCTCCCGAGAGCGACACGAGCTCCTGTTGCCGTTCGAGCCGCTGTCGCTCGGCGAGGCGCGCGGCGAGGATCTGCATCGCCTTCGCCCGGTTCTGGATCTGCGAACGCTCGTTCTGGCACGACACCACGATCCCCGTCGGCACGTGCGTGATGCGCACGGCGGAGTCGGTGACGTTGACGTGTTGCCCGCCCGCGCCCGACGAACGGTACGTGTCGATGCGGAGGTCGTTGGGATCAATCTCGGGCTCCTCCGAGTGCTCGAGCGCGGGAACGGTGTCGAACGACGCGAACGCGGTCTGGCGCCGGGCGTTGGCGTCGAACGGCGAGATGCGGATCAGCCGGTGCACGCCCTTCTCCCCCTGGAGCAACCCGTAGGCGTAGCGACCCTTGGCGATGAACGTCGCCGACGTGATGCCCGCCTCCGTGCCCGGCTGCGCCTCGTCGAGCTCCACTTCGAAGCCGCGACGCTCGGCCCACCGCAGGTACATGCGCAACACCATCTCGGTCCAGTCCTGCGCGTCGGTGCCGCCGGCGCCGGAGTGCACCTCGCAGATCGCGTCGCGCTCGTCGTGCTCGCCTGCGAACAAGGCGCGCAGCTCCAGCTTGTCGAGGTCGGCGACCATCGCCGCGACGCCCGCGTCGACCTCGGGCTCGACCGAGTCGTCGCCTTCCTCACGCCCGAGCTGGACGAGCGTCTCCAGCTCGGAGAGCCGCTCGTCGAGTCCATCGATCAGCTCGAGGTCCTCGCGCACGCGGGCGAGCTCGGTCGTGAGCTTGCGAGCGCGTTGCTGGTCGTCCCAGAGGTCGCCCTTGCTCGCTTCCTCCTCGAGCTCTGCCAGCCGGGACCGCGCCGCGTCGATCTGGAGATACACGCGCGCGTCGTCCACGCGGCGGCGGAGGTCGGCCAGGGGTTCCGTGAAATCGCGCATCGCGAAGGGTGCGGTGGATGCCCCGGTTCAGCGACCGTGACAGTGCTTGAACTTCTTGCCGCTCCCGCAGTAGCACGGCTCGTTGCGACCGGGCGTCTTCTCGACGTGCACCGGCTGCTGGGCGACCTCCTCGGGTCGCTCCGCGACGGCGGTCGCGGTAGCAGCACCCATGCCGTCCCCCATCCCGTCGCCCACCGGCTCCTCGAGTGGCTGGCCCGCGGCCGCGGCTTGCAGCGCCTCTGATCCCTGCACCGGGCCGTCGGCGGACGTGTACCGGACGTTGCTGGCCTGCGCGCGCGGAGCGTCCTCGGCGACGACCTGGAGGTGCGACACGTACCGGACGAAGTTGTCCTGGACGCTCGCCATCATCGCCGAGAACATGTCGAAGCCCTCACGCTGCCACTCGGCCAGCGGGTCCTTCTGACCCATCGCGCGCAGGTTGATGCCCTCGCGCAGGTAGTCCATCTCGTACAAGTGCTCGCGCCAGTGCTGGTCGATCACGGACAGCATCACGCGCCGCTCGATCTCGCGCAGCGCGTCGGTGCCGATCGTCTGCTCCTTCTGCTCGTAGAGCTCGACCGCGTCATCGGTGAGCGCCTGCACGAGCTGCTCGCGCTCGGGAAGGTCGAGCTCGTCACGCGTGATCCTCGTCGGGAACGTGCTCTGGATCTGCGTGTGCAGCTCGTCGAGATCCCATTCCTCGGGGTACTCGGTCGGACACCACGTCTCGACCGAATGGCGAACCGCGCCTTCGATCGCCTCGAACGCCTCGTCGCGCAGGTCGCCCCCGTCGAGGATCTGCTGACGGCGCTTGTAGATGACCTTGCGCTGCTCGTTCATCACCTCGTCGTACTTGAGGACGTCCTTGCGGATCTCGAAGTTGCGGTCTTCGACGGTGCGCTGCGCGCGCTCGATCGCCTTGGTCACCATGCGCGCCTCGAGCGGCACGTCGTCGGGGAACGCCTTCCCCATGACCCAGTTCATGGCCCCGGTCGCGAAGAGCCGCATCAGCTCGTCCTCGAGCGAGAGGTAGAAGCGACTCTCGCCCGGGTCGCCCTGCCGTCCCGACCGGCCCCGGAGCTGGTTGTCGATGCGCCGGCTCTCGTGCCGCTCCGTGCCGAGGACGTAGAGGCCGCCGAGCTCGCGAACGCTGTCCCCGGCGGGCCGGCACTCGTCGCGGAACTTCGCGATCAGCTCCTGGAGACGCTCGGGAGCCTCGTCGGGCGTCGAGCCCTCGGCGAGGAGCTCCTGACGCGCCAAGCCGTCGGGGTTGCCGCCCAACAGGATGTCGACCCCACGGCCGGCCATGTTCGTCGCGACGGTGACCGAGTGCGGGCGGCCCGCCTGGGTGACGATGACCGCTTCTTTGTCATGCTGCTTCGCGTTCAGGACCGAGTGCGCGATGCCGCGCTTCTCGAGTAGGCGCGACAGCTTCTCGGACTTCTCGACGGAGATCGTGCCGACCAGCAC
>JBKPDN010000276.1:0-1911 GCA_046727875.1 Actinomycetota bacterium
CCGGGCGAGAGGGCGACGCCGTTGGCGTGCAGGACGTTGTCATACAGGCATGTCGCGTCGCCCTCGGCGTCGATGCGCCACAGCTCGCCGGGCACGGCGGCGGCGTCGGGGTCGAACACGGCGAAGCGGATCGAGCCGGCATAGACACGACCGGCGGCGTCGGTGCAGATGTCGTTCCATCCGGGCAGCCCGTCGATGGAGAACAGCTTGCGATTCTCGCCGTCGCGTACGTGCACGATGTCGCGACCCGACATAACCACTCCGCCGTCGGCGTGGAGCACGATGCCGCCGACGCCGCGACGCTTCGGCACGACCGTCGTGATGTCACCGTCGGGATTGCGGCGGTACACGCCGCCTCCGAGCACGTCACTGAAGTACAGGTTTCCGCCGCCGTCGACCGTCGGTCCCTCGACGAGCCCGTACCCCGACGCGAGCGTTTCGACCATGCAGGGAACCGTAGCTAGGGTCGCCGCAGGAGCCGGAGCTTGCGACGGCGACCGAGGAGGGTACGTGGGACCGCTGTCGGATGTGAAGGTCGTCGAGATCGCCGGGATCGGCCCGGGACCGTTCGCGGCGATGCTGCTCTCCGACATGGGCGCCGACGTCGTGCGCGTCGACCGTGCCCAGTCGGTCGAGCGGGGCTTCGATCCCGGGTGGATGGAGGTGCTCAACCGCGGGCGGCGGTCGATCGGCGTCGATCTCAAGCAGCCGGACGGCGTCGAGACGGTCCTGCGCATGGTCGAGCAGGCCGACGCGCTCATCGAGGGGTTCCGGCCCGGCGTTGCGGAACGGCTGGGGATCGGCCCCGACGCGTGCCGCGCGCGCAACCCGAAGCTCGTCTACGGCCGCATGACGGGCTGGGGTCAGGACGGACCGTACGCGCAAGCCGCCGGACACGACATCAACTACATCTCCCTCGCCGGTGCCCTCGCGCACTTCGGGCGGGCCGGCGGCAAGCCGACCCCGCCGATGAACGTCGTCGGCGACTTCGGCGGCGGCGGCATGCTGCTCGCGTTCGGGGTCGCGTGCGCCCTTCTCGAGGCCCGGGCGTCGGGCGAGGGGCAGGTAGTGGACGCGGCGATGGTCGACGGCAGCGCCACCCTCATGGCGATGACGTGGGGCCTGCGGGCTCTGGGTGCGTTCGATGAGGAACACCTCGGTGGGAACGTGCTCGACACGGGCGCGCCGTTCTACGACACGTACGAGACCGCCGACGGCAAGTTCGTCTCTGTGGGCTCGCTCGAGCCGCAGTTCTACGCCGAGCTCGTCGAGAAGCTGGGGCTGTCGGACGCGGGCCTCCCGGCGCAGATGGATCGCAGCGGCTGGGACACGCTGCGGGAGAAGTTCACGGCTCTGTTCAAGTCCAAGACGCGCAACGAGTGGTGCACGATCCTCGAGCAGACCGACACCTGCTTCGCGCCCGTTCTGACGATGAGCGAGGCGGCGGACCACCCGCACATCAAGGCGCGCGGCACGGTCGTGGAGCACGAGGGTGTGCTCCAGCCCGCTCCTGCGCCCCGCTTCTCGCGCACGCCGGGTGCGATCTCACGACGATCGGCGCAGCCGGGGCAGCACACCGACGAGGCGCTCGCCGATTGGGGCTTCAGTGCCGACGAGCTCGCCAAGCTGCGCGACGCAGGCGCGATCAAGTAGGCCGCGATGTCGCTGGCGATGACGAAGGCCGAACGGGAGGAGTTTCTCGCCGCGTTGCACGTCGGCGTCGTCAGCGTGAATGCGGACGGTCGCGGGCCGCTCACGATGCCGATCTGGTACTCGTACGAGCCCGGTGGTCTCGTGAGCTTCATCACCGGCAGGTCCTCGCGCAAGGCCGTGCTGATCGAACGCGAGCGACGGCTCAGCCTGTGCGCGCAGACCGAGGCGGCTCCCTATCAGTACGTCAGCGTCGAGGGC
>JBKPDN010000277.1:0-1844 GCA_046727875.1 Actinomycetota bacterium
CGGCCGAGTAGGCGAGACGTACCACGTGGGCACGGGCGTCGAGAAGAGCATCGAGGAGATCGCGGACGGCGTCCTGGCGGAGCTCGGCAAGCCCGCCGAGCTCAAGGCGATCATCCCCGACCGACCCGGGCACGACCGCCGCTACGTCCTCGATTGGTCGAAGATCCGCCGGGAGCTCGGCTGGGAGCCGCGGATCCCGTTCGATCGCGGCCTCGCCGAGACGGTGCTGTGGTATGCGCAGAACCGCGACTGGTGGGAGCCGCTGCGGGAGCGGGCGCCGGTCGTCGAGGGATCCGCCTGGAAATGACTCGGGTTTTCGTCACCGGCGCCGCGGGCCAGATCGGGCGCGAGGTCGTCGACGCATTCGCCCGCGACGAGGTGATCGCCGCCGACCACGCCACGCTCGACGTCGGCGATCGCGACGCCGTGCTGCAGGCGATCACTTCGACCGCGCCCGACGTCGTCGTGCACGCCGGCGCGTGGACCGCCGTCGACGCTTGCGAGGGCGATCCCGACCGCGCGTTCCTCGTGAACTCGCTCGGCACCCGCAACGTCGCCGAAGGCGCCCGCCGCGCCGGCTCGTGGATGTGCTACCTCTCGACCGACTACGTCTTCGACGGCACCAAGCCGGAGCCGTACGTCGAGTGGGACACGCCAAATCCGGTGTCGGTCTACGGACGCTCCAAGCTCGGCGGCGAGAGGGAGATCGAGCCGGACGCGACAATCGTCCGGACGTCGTGGGTGTGCGGCCTGCACGGCGCCAACATGGTCAAGACGATCCTGCGCCTCGCAGGCGAGCACGAGAAGCTCGCGTTCGTCGACGACCAGCGGGGCCAGCCGAGCTTCGCCGACGACCTTGCGGTGGCGATCCGGCGGGTCGTCGTCGAGCGCCGGCCCGGCCTCTTCCATGTCACGAACCAGGG
Organism: Actinomycetota bacterium; assembly: GCA_046727875.1. Classification (GTDB taxonomy): domain Bacteria; phylum Actinomycetota; class Acidimicrobiia; order IMCC26256; family JACDBD01; genus JALZAA01. Next base: position 924 of record JBKPDN010000277.1, read on the forward strand.
CGCGGTGTCGTGGTTCGAGTTCGCCCGCGGCGTGCTCGAGGTGGCGGGCCTCGACCCCGGGCGGGTGCGGCCGATCGCGACCGCCGACCTCGACCCGCCCCGTGCCGCGCCACGCCCGGCAAACTCGGTGCTCGACAACGCCGCCCTCCGCCTCGGCGGGTTACCGCTCCTCCCCCACTACCGCCAGCCGCTCGAGCGCCTCGTGCGGCACCTGCGGTCGTGACCGCTCCCGATCGTGCGTAACGCGCCGCGCGTCCGGGCCGTCGTCCTCAACTACAACGGCGGCGACCTCACGCTCGACTGCCTGCGTCGCCTGCGCGCGACCGACTGGCCCGCCGATCGGTTCTCGATCGTGCTCGTCGACAACGCCTCCTCCGACGGCGTCGTCGGGCTGACGCGCGACGAGATGCCCGACGTGCAGGTCGTCACGAGCGAGCAGAACCTGGGCTTCGCGGGAGGTTGCAACCTCGCGCTGCGCGACCTCGACGGCGTCGACCAGGTCGCCCTGGTGAACAGCGACGTGCTCGTCGAGCCCGGCTGGCTCGCTCCGCTCGTGCGCGCGCTGCAGCACAACCCGGCCTTCGGCGCCGCCTGCCCGAAGATCCTGTTCGCGTCCCGATTTCGGGAGGTCGAGCTCCGATCCGGCACCCACCGCCTCGGTCGGGGTGACCGGCGCCGCCTCGGCGTACGGGTGAGCGGCGCGCGGGTCACCGGTTCGGATGTCTGGCGCGATACTCAGCTGTGTGAAGGTTTCTGGGGGCCGGAGCAGGGTCCGGATCCCGAGTCGGACTTCCAGTGGACTGCGGGGCGCGCCGTCCTGCGCGCCCCCGTCGACGAGACAAGTCCGGCCAGCGAGTGCGCGCTGATGCTCGCGGCCGACGATGTCACCCGCGTCGACGCAATCTCCGGCGCGAGCGAAAT
>JBKPDN010000278.1:0-5209 GCA_046727875.1 Actinomycetota bacterium
CGACAAGGCCGAACGCCACGACCACGACGAACCCGATGAGCCCCAGCAGCGACAAGTCAGCTCCCGGCCAGTTGATGCCCGCACCCTCGGCGCTCCAGAAGATCCCGAACGCGGTGAGCATCACGCCGACACCGAACTTCAGAGTGTTCTCGGGTACTCGCGTCAGTGGCGCGTGCACGATCAGCCCGGCGACCAATACGACGACCAACGCGGCACTGGCGCCGACCGCTGCCAATCCGACATTGCCTTGAGTTCCGCCGAACGTGACCACGATGAACGCCACCTCCAGGCCCTCGAGGAATACCCCCTTGAACGCGACCGTGAACGCATACCAGTCATGCGCGCGTCGTTCGCCACTGGCTCGGAGGAGCGCGATCTCGGCTTCGTAGATCGCTTCTTCGTCGTGCAGCGCCTTCAAGCCGCCCGCACGCAGGATCGCTTTGCGTAACCACTGCAGACCGAACACGAGCAGCACCGTGCCCACGACCAGCCGGAGCGAGTCGATCGGCAGGTTCGCCAGGGCGGGGCCGAGGCCGGCGACGATGACGACCAACCCGCCGAGCGCGGCGGCGACGCCCCATCCGGCGGATCGCCAGCCACGCGTCACGCCGACCGCGAGGACGATCGTGAGGGCTTCGACCATCTCGACCGCGGACGCCAGGAACGCGGCGGCGACCAAGAGAACGCTGTGCATCACGACCCTTCGTTCGGGCCCGGTTCATCGCCCACGTACACCGGGCCCAGTAGTGTACGCTACCCATATCGTGAGCCAAGTAGCAAGTGCTACTGATACGTACGCAGCGCGGGTCGCAGAACGCGGCGAGGCACTCGCACCCGCCGAACGCCGCGTCGCCGAGTTGTTGCTCGACCTCGGCCCCGAAGCGACGCTGCTGTCCGCCGCCGCACTGGCCGAACAGTTCGACACCAGCGATGCCACTGTCGTCCGCACCGCAAAGTCGCTCGGATACAGCGGCCTCGCAGAGCTCCGCCGGGCACTGGCGACGTATGGCGAGACCCCGCCGCTCGGCGAACGTCTGCGCCGCACGCTCGAGCAGACACCACGCGACGAACTCTTTCCCGCAGCGATCCGCAATCACCTTTCGGCGCTCGAGACCCTGACGCGCAACGTCTCTCCAGAGGCCTTCCAAGACGCCGTCGCGATCCTCGCCGGCGGCGACCGCGTGGTCTGGCGAGGCGTCGGACCCTCCGCGCACCTCGCCGCCTACGGGCAATTCATCACGCAGCGGATCGGGAAGTCGAGCAGCGCCCTCGTACACACCGGAACGTCGTTCGCCGACGAGCTCCTCACCGTCGAGCCCAATGACGCCGTCGTCCTCTTCGCCTACGGTCGGCTCCAACCGCACGTCCATGTGCTTCTCGAGCACGCCGAAAGGCTCACCGCTCCCGTCGTCCTCGTCACCGACACCCTCGGGCGCAGACTCGACGCCGCAGTCACCGCGACACTCCAATGCGGTCGGGGCGCACCAGGCCTCTTTGCGAGCCACGGCACGACGCTCGTCGTCGTCGAGGCCCTCGTCCTCGGCATCGCCGCCACCCAGCAAGCCGAATCTGAAGCCAGCCTCGCCGAGCTCAACGAGCTACGCGCAGCACTCGCGGGACGACGGATCGACGTCGACACCCCATGACGACCCGGCGCTCACATCCAGCCGGCAGCGCCCTCGGCAGGATTCGAACCTGCGCACATGGCTCCGGAGGCCACTGCTCTATCCCCTGAGCTACGAGGGCCGCGAACGGCGAGGGTACCAACCACCAATTCTCTGGTCGCCGTCGCAAGCTCCGGCTCCTGCGGCGACGGTCGGCAAAGCCGCCGCCGCTCGCGCCCCTGAGCTACGAGGGCAGGAAGACCGAGGGTACCAATGACCCCGCGAGCGATCGCAGATGTCGGTGACACCTACCCCGAGGTCGGGGGATCGGGAGGAACCGACGACGCGCCGTTCGCCGGCACGGCCGAGTCGGATACGCCGCGCGCGGGCGTGTCGCGCCGGCGCACGACCTCGACCGCGACAGGTACGTCGCAGTGACGCGCGGCGATGCGGGTTGCTTGGACCGTGAGCTCGCTACTGGCGTCCTCCGCCGCGTGCAGCTGAACGAGGGAGCGGTCGCTGTGCTCGCTGAAGGCGGCCCAGCGGACCCCAGGGAGTTTCCGGAGCTCCAGCTCGAGCTCGTCCAGGTTCATTGCCTCAATTTCTTCTTTGCTTCGTACAAGCGCTCGTCGGCCAGGCGGAAGAGCGCGTCGAAGTCGTCCGCCTCGTCCGGGCAGCTCGCGCACCCGAACGACAGCGACAGCGCAGGACCGTCCTCGTCTCCCTCGATCCGCTTGACGAGTTCGGGGAGGACGGCCGAGTCCGTTTCGGGAAGGATCAGCGCGAACTCGTCCCCGCCGATCCGGGCAGCTTCGTCTCCGAAGCGGAGCACGCGTCGGAGCCGTTCGCCGAGCCCGCGTAAGGCGGCATCGCCCGCCGCGTGCCCATCGCGGTCGTTGAGCGCCTTGAACCGGTTGAGGTCGAGGATCACGAGCGTGAACCGCCAGCCGTAGCGCCTCGAGCGCGCGATGGACAGCTCGAGCAGGCGGTCGAAGCTGCGTCGGTCGTACAGGCCGGTCAGCGAGTCGTGCCCGGCGTCATACCGGAGCAGCTCCAGCCGCAACGCGAGGGAGCACAAGCCGACGAGCGGTCCGCCGTCGAGCTGTCCGGGCTCGAGGGGCGGGCTTGCATAGATGCCCGGCTGGCCTTCGAGCAACGCGAGCTCGCCGTTGCCGAGGATCCGACGACCGGCTCGGAAGATCTGGCGACCGAGGCCGGGCTCGTCGAGGATGATCGCCGCGTCGGCGAGCCCGTACTGGGCGACGACGTGGTCCAGCACGCAATACACGAACGCGATGCCGCTCTGCCCGTCGACCAGGTCGGAGACGAGCTCCTTCGTGAACGGTGCGCGCACTTCTTCGGACTCGTGCGTGAGGGCGGTCTCGTCGGCCTTCGTGCCTACCGGTGCCAACACACTGGCGACGTCCTCGCGCCCGCTACGTGGCGCCACGACTTACCTCCCCCAACGCCGCGGGCGCAGGATAGCGGCGCGCCCGCGAAGTGAGCAGTCGCGCGCAACTTCTTCACGTCGTCGCGGGAGTGGGCACTACGATGCGCGTCGGGTCGAATGCGCACTGCGTCGACCCGACCACGCTCCGTGATTCGTGACGAGCTGTACAACTCCTTACGCGACGCGCTGAGTGCGGCCGGGCTTCCCGAGCCGCCGAACGGCGTCGCGCTCGAACCGGGCGACCCGGACAAGGGCCAGGGCGAGTGGGCGAGTCCGGTCGCGATGCAAGTCGCCAAGGCGGCGAAGCTTCCACCGCACGACGTCGCCGACCGCGTGGGTGCTCAGATTCGCGCCAACCCGCCGCCGCACCTCGACCGGGTCGAGGTCGCGCGACCCGGCTTCCTCAACTTCTTCTTGCGTCCCTCATGGCTGCACGACGTCCTCCGCGAGGTCGTGACCGCCGGCGAGGCGTACGGGCAGGGCGAGGTGTTGCACGGCCGGTGGATCAACCTCGAGTTCGTGTCGCTGAACCCGACGGGCCCGATCCACGCCGGCGGCGCCCGCTGGGTCGCGGTCGGGGACGCGATCGCCAACCTGCTCGCGGCGCAGGGAGCGGTCGTCCACCGCGAGTACTACCTGAACGACGCTGGCGGCCAGCTCGACACCTTCGGCGCCTCGCTCTACGCGCGCTACCGGGACGAGGACCCGCCCGACGACGGCTACCGCGGCGAGTACCTCATCGAGATGGCCACCCGCATGGCAGCGGAGCTCGGCGACGACGTGACCGAGGACGAGGCTCGGGAGTGGGGCTATCGCGACGCCGTCGCCGGCGTCCAGCGTGACCTCGAGCGAATCGGCGTGCGCTTCGACACGTGGTTCTCCGAGCGCACGCTGCACGAGCGCGGCGACGTGACCGAGGTCCTGCGCATACTCGGCGAGGGCGGGCATACCTACGAACAAGATGGCGCCGTGTGGCTGCGGACGTCGGCGCTCGGTGACCAACGGGACCGTGTGATCGTCAAGAGCGACGGGAGCCCGACGTACCTCCTGCCGGACCTCGCGTATCACCGCGACAAGTTCGCCCGCGGGTGGGAGCACCTCGTCGACATCTGGGGGGCTGACCACCACGGTCAGGTGAAGTCACTGCAAGCAGGAGTCGAGCTGCTCGGGTTCCCGCCCGGCGAGCCCGAGATCATCCTCGGCCAGCTGGTGCAGATCGAACGCGGCGGCGACCTGGTGCGGCTGTCGCGCCGTTCCGGGGACATCATCACGCTGGCGGACATCCTCGACGAGGTCGATCCCGACGTCTGCCGGTTGACGTTCCTCCTCCAGAGCATCGACACACCGCAGACGTTTGACCTCGACGTGGTCACGGCGCAGTCGATGGAGAATCCCGTCTATTACGTGCAGTACGCGCACGCGCGCATCGCCTCGATCGACCGCAAGGCGGCCGAGCGCGGCGTCACCCGACTCCCGCTCGCAGACGTCGACCTGTCGTCGCTCACGCACGAGCGAGAGGCGGAATTGCTGCGCACCCTCGCGCTGTACCCGGAAGCAGTGAGCGAGGCTGCCGACCTGCGCGCCCCGCACCGGGTGACGACCTGGGTGCGCGAGCTCGCCAAGCACTTCCACGGTTTCTATCGAGACTGCCGCGTGATCAGCGACGACGCCGCGCTCACGCAGGCTCGGCTCTGGCTGTCCGAGGCGTGCCGGATCGGGCTCGCGAACGCGCTCGGGCTCCTCGGAGTCTCCGCCCCGGACGAGATGGCCCGCCTCGACGAGGACGCAGAGCAATGACCGACCCCGGCGCGCCGATCGACCGGACCTTGGTGCCGTCCGGCCTCCAGGACGCCGGCGCACTCGAGTCGTACGCAGCCGAGTACGGCACGCCCCTGTTCGTGTACGACGAGGACGACCTCCGCCGGCGCTGCCGCGAGTACGTCGCCCGCTTTGGCGAGGGCAATGTCGTATACGCAGGCAAGGCGTTCCTGTGCACGGCCATGGCTCGACTGGTGGGCGACGAGGGCTTGCACCTCGACGTCGCCACCGGCGGCGAGCTCTCCGTCGCGACGCTGGCAGGCTTCCCGCCCGAGCGCATCGTGTTCCACGGCAACAACAAGTCCATCGAGGAGCTCACGCAGGCCCTCGAAACGGG
>JBKPDN010000279.1:0-3356 GCA_046727875.1 Actinomycetota bacterium
GCGACCGCCTACACGGCCGCCGACATGTTCGCCGACCCGCATTTCGCCTCCCGCGGCGACCTCGTCGAGGTTGACGACGCGGTGGCCGGGCCCACCCGTCAGCAGGCGCCGTTCCCGCGCTTCGCCGGCGAGCCCCCGGCCGCGCCGAGCGGCGCGCCGCGCCTCGGCGAGCACACACGCGAGGTCCTCGGCGACGCGCTCGGCCTGTCCAGCGCCTACCTCGACGCGCTCGAGTCCGACGGGGTGATCTGATGCCCACGCGCCCCGTGCACGACGGGCTCTTCACGGACAGCCACCTCATCGGAGGCCGCTGCGCCACCTGCACGCGTCACCACTTCCCCCTCGCGGCGACATGCCCGTACTGCGGCTCCACCGACGTCACCCGCGTCGAGCTCTCGGACACCGGCACGCTCTGGGGCTGGACCGCGGTCACGGCGCCGCCACCCGGATACCAGGGGGACGTGCCGTTCGGCTTCGGCGTCGTCGAGCTCCCCGAGGAGCTGCGCGTCATCACCCGTCTCGAGGAAGCCGATCCGTCCCGCCTGTCGTTCGGCATGCCGATGCGGTTCGCGCTCGCACCGCTGCACACGGACGCCGACGGCACCGAGGTCGTGACGTACACCTTCGCTCCGGCAGCGACCACATGACCCGGACCGTCGAAGTCGCGGGGATCGGCATCCACCCCTTCGGCCGTTTCGAGGACCGCACCGTCACCGACCTCGGCGTCGCCGCGGTTCGCGGCGCGCTGCGCGACGCAGGTGACCCCCCGTTCCAGGCCGCGTTCTGCGGCACCGCCTACGCGGGAGTCGCGGCGGGCCACAAGGTGCTCGGAGCGCTCGGGCTCACCGGCATCCCGATCGTCGACGTCGAGGCCGGGTGCGCGAGCGGCGGCGCCGCGCTCATGCTCGCGGGCGGCGCCATTCGGGCCGGCCAGTACGACTGCGCGCTCGTGTTCGGTATCGAGAAGATGCCCCGCGGCATCATCCGGTCGTCGTTCTTCGAGTCGTGGCGCGAGGAAGCCGGCCTGGCGGCGACACCGGCATACTTCGCGCTGCGAGCGCAGCGGCTGATGCGCGAGTCCGGGATCACGAAGGACCACCTGGCGCAGGTCGTCGTGAAGAACCGGGCGCACGGCGTCGACAACCCCAACGCCATGTTCCGCGGCGAGGTGACGGCCGGGCAGGTGCTCGCGTCGCGCGTCGTGTGCGAGCCCCTCCACCTCTGGATGCTGTGCTCCCCCAACGAGGGCGCGGCCGCGGTCGTGCTCCGCGCCGGCCCCACGGACGCCACCGAGAAGCCGGTGACGCTCGAGGCGGCGGCGCTGCGGTCGCACCTCCCCGGTTCCGTGCTCTCCGAGTCGACCCCGTTGAGCGGCGTGGCCGGCGACGACCTCGACCCGCCCACCACGCTCGCGGCCCAGGCTGCCTACGACGAAGCCGGTCTCGGGCCGGACGACGTCGACGTGGTCGAGTGTCAGGACACGGACGCGGCCCGCGAGCTGCTGTCGTACGAGGAGCTCGGGCTCTGCCCGAAGGGCGACGCCGGCAAGTGGCTCGAGGAGGGCATCACCCGCCTCGGTGGCCGGCTGCCGGTGAACCCGAGTGGCGGGCTCCTCTCGAAGGGCGAGCCGCTCGGCGCGTCCGCCCTGGGACAGGTGGTCGAGCTCGTGACCCAGCTGCGCGGCGCGGCCGGCTCGCGCCAGGTGCGCGGGGCGCGCGCCGCGCTCGCTCACACGGTCGGCCGCGGCGCGAACGCGTCCGTCGTCATCGTGCGGCGCGACCGCCGCGCTAGCTGCTGACGCGCGAGTTGTACTCCTCGATCTTCGAGTCAGCGTTCTGCTTCGCCAGTTTGAGCGCGGCGCTGGGTGACATGCCGTTGAACATCTGCTGCTCGGAGTCCAGGACGACATCGCGCACGCCTTGGTAGTCACCGATGACCGGACCGGCAGTCGCGGTGTTGGCGACGCCCCCGACGAGCTGGTCGTACGCGACCTTGAAGCCCGGGATCTCGGCCCAACGCTGTTGGACCTGCGGCAGGTTCGCCGCCGACTGGCGGATCGGGACGTAGCCCGTCCCCACGGCCCACTCGGCCTGGGACTCGGGCTCGTTGAGGAACTTCGCGAACTCCCAGGCTGCGGCCTGCTTCTCGGGCGACGACTTCTTCACGATGTAGTTGGCGCCGCCGCCGACGAGAACACCGCCCTTGCCCTTCGGACCCGGCATCGGCGCGACACCGAGCTCCACGTCGGGGTACTGCCCGCTGGACAGCACCTGCTGGATCGTGCCGAGTGCAGCCGACGTGTCGATCGTCATACCGAAGTTGCCGTTCCCGATGCCGAGCAGGTTGTCGAACGCGCTCGGCCCCTCGGCCGGGTTGGTCCGGGCCAGACCCTGCTTCACCATGTCGTTGAGGAAGGTGAAGATCTCCTTGCCGGTGCCGTTGTCGAACGTCGTGCTGGTCGCACGGCTCTTGCGGCCGTTGCTGTTGTTCACGTACGTCTTGCCGCCGAGCGCCGACCACTGCTCGAGGTACCACGGGTCGAGCTTCATGCCGAAGCCCGCCTGCGAGACCGCGCCCGAGTCCTTGAGCTTCTGAGCGGCGGCCTTCACCTCGTCGAGCGTCTTCGGCGGGTTGTTCGGGTCGAGCCCGGCGCTCTGGAACGCTTTCTTGTTGTAGTAGAGGATCGGGTTTGACACGTTGAACGGCATCGGCCACAGCGTGCCCTTCACCGAGTAGTAGTCGACGACCCTCTTCAGGTTGTCCGAGAGGTCATACTTCTCCGCGTCGACACACGCCTGTGCCGGCAGCACCGCCTGGGTGTCGATCATCTGCTGGAGGCCGGTGTCCTCGATGTTGACCAGGTCGGGGAGGTCACCACTCGAAAGCCCGGCCCGGAACTTGTTCAGCGTATCGGCGTACGTGGTCTGGTTGACGACGGTCACGTGCACGTCGTTCTGCGACGAGTTGAACTTGTCGACGAGGCGCAGGAGCTCCTCTTCGTTGGCACGTTGGAACGCTCCATGCCAGTACGTGATCTCAACCGGCTTGTTCTTGGCGTTCTTCAGCGCGCCGAGCGGACATTTCCCCGAAGACTGCGCGGGGGCAGCCCCGGCGACGGGGATGGCGAGGCCGACCACGGCCAACACAGCCCCCGCGAACGCGGCGGTCGAACGCGTCACAAATCGGGACATCGAACTCCTGTCCTGGGGAGCACGCTCAGCCTTTCACGGCGCCGGCGGTGAGTCCGCGCACCAACTGCTTCTGGAAGATCAGCAGCAGGATGACGAGGGGGATGAACGCGATCACGGTGCCGGCGAACGTGACGTTGACCTGGTCGAGGTTGGTGGCCCGGAGCT
>JBKPDN010000280.1:0-3473 GCA_046727875.1 Actinomycetota bacterium
GCTCACGCGTGTGCTGCTCGGCCAGCTCGCGCAGGCTCGCCTCGTGTCGTTGCGCTGCAGCGGCGAGCGCCTGCCCGCGCTCCTCAGCTCGTGCGTCCGCCTCCCGATCGATGCGCGTGACCCGCGCTTCGAGCACCTTCACGGTCTCGTCGGCACGAGCGTCGAGCTCGGTGATGTGCTGAGCGGCGACGGCCGCGGTCTGATGACCTTGCTTTGCGAGCGCGGCCAGCTTCTCGTCGACCCTTGCTTGGATCTCCGTGTGGCGGTCGTGCACCTGCCGATCGAGGTCCATGAGCCGTTCGACCGTGGAAGTCTCGAGTTGTGACATCTCGGCGCGCAGGCGCTCGACGTTCGGAAGGCGATCCTCGACGAGCTGCTCGAAGGCGTTCGCCCGCTCCTCGATGCGTTGCACCTCCGCGGTCGAGGTCTGCTTGAGGCCCTCCGCGGCAGCAGCGGCGCTCTCCGCGATCGCCTGCCTGTGACGGGCCCCGGCCGCGTCGAGCTCTGAGACGCGCTCCTCCGCCCCGCGGTGCATCTCGGTCGTGAGCGTGCGCGCCTCGTCGAGCTGACGAGAGGCCGCTTCGTGCAGGCCGGAGAGCTTGCCAAGCATCTCGGTCTGCTGCTCCACGACCTCTTGGATCTCCGCGCCGCGGGTTCGGGCCAACCCGTCGAGCGTCGCGATCTCGGCGGCGGCGACCTCGTGGACGTCGTGTCGTGCCGCCTCGACCTGCTCGTCGACGCGGTGGGCTTCCGACGCCACCAGTGCGCGAGCTTCCGCCGCGCAGTCCCGGATGCGGTCGGCTTCGACGACCAGCTCGTTGCGGAACTCCTCCACCTGTGCCCACACGGAGTCCTCGAGCTCGACCCGCCGCTTGCCCGCGAACTCTTCGAAGGCTGCGGCTTCGTGCCCGGCGGACTTGCGGATGTCGTTGCGGGTGGCGGCAGCTTCGTGCTCGATGCGTCGGGCTTCCGACGTCGCCGCGTGCTCGAGCCGCTCCAGCGCTTCGGTGACCACGCGGGCGAAACCGTCGGTCCAGCTCGAGGTGGCGGTATCGAATTCGGCGATCTTCTCCATCGCCGCTTGCTCAAAGGCGGCTCGCTCCTTCTTGGCCGCCTGCTCGAGGTCCTGTGATCCGACCTCGGCGGCGTGCGCGAGCTCCTCGCGGCGCTGGGCCGCCTCCCAGTTGACCTCAGCCGCTTTGTCCTCAGCCGCGTACTTGAGCACCTCGAGGTGCTCGAGCGCGGCACGATCGATGTCCGCCGACGCCCGCTCCGCGTCGCGTCCGATCACCTGCTGTTGCTGTTGGAGCGCGCGCTCGAAGTTCCTGGTCCACTGCTTGATGCCGTCGTCGAGGACCTCGTCGAAGGAACGACGCTGCTGCTCAGCCATGTGCGGGACCTCCGCTATCCCTCGCTGGCGTGATCGGGCGCTTCCAACCGACGAGCGCACCCGGCCGCAAGCTCGGCCGGCGGCGCCGTCGGCTTCTGGCGAACGGGCCCAATCTCTGTCAGCGAACGCGGGGTCGCTCGACGCAGGGCCACCCACGGGTCGGGGCGCATGCCCCTGGCATGCTGCCCCATAGAGACCGGCATTCTCACATAATCCGCCGGAATAGGACAAGTGTCGTGTGGATGAAATGTGGAGAAGCCTGTGCAGTCAGGTCGACGCCGGGCGGCGCGGTCGTCCTCAGCAGGGGTCGGCGGACCAGGGGCGCTTGCCCTGCCACTGGTACAGATCCCACGCCATCTCGTCTTGGTCGTACGCGGAGGCGCGCCGGGGATCGAGGCCGACCAGGTCGCCCCGCCCCTCGTGGTTCGTGACGAGGTTCCAGGTGCTCTGGAGGAACTGGTACGCGCCGTAGGCCGGGCCGCCCGGGTTGTACGCCTGGTAGTTGCCACTGCTCTCGTAGTGGCGCACGCACGTCAGGTACGGGTCGTCATGGTGCGGGTTGGGGCCGTCGGTCGGCGTGTAGGTCGCGGGAACGGGTGACGGCGTGGCGCTCGTCGACGGCGGCGGTGCCGGCGGCGGTGGCGCGGCCGGCACGGGATCCGGTGGCGGGGTCGCCGCTGCTGCCGCTGCTGCCGCCGCCGCTGCTGCCGCTTCTGCCTGCTGCTGTGCTTGGAGCTGCTGGTCGATCGCGTTCTGGCGTTGCGTCTGGGCCGCGACGAGCTTCGCGTTGATCTGCTGCTCCTGGTCCTTGAGTCGTGCCAGCGTACGCGACTGATCCTCTTGGGCCGCCTGCAGAGTGCGGTGCTCGCGCGACAGGGCGTCCTGGGAGTCGTGCAGGTCGCGCACGGCATCGTCGTCGTGCTTGTTGACCGCGTCGAGAATCTTGATCCGCCGCCCCGCGTCGGTCGGTCCCGAGCTGTCGAGGAAGACGCTCTCGAGCGAGGTCCCGGCCCCCTTGTAGGCGGCGACTGCGCGTTCTCTCGTGACCTGCTTCAGCTGGGCCACCTGTTGCTGCCGCTCGTCGATGCGACCTTGCAGGTCTGCGATCCGAGCGTCGAGCTGCCGCGCGCGCTCGAGCGCATCGAAGTACGCGCCGGCGGTCTGATCTGCCTCCGCTTGGGCCTGGGCGACGGCTTGGTCCGCGTCGGCGACCGGGTCAGCCTGTTGCGCACGCGAAGGCGCCGAGGTCACGACGAGCATCGCGACGATGCCGCAGATGCTGGCAAGCGCGCAGAGCGAGAGTCGACGCGGGATGGTCCACCGTAGCGACCTCGCCGCGTGCGGGCGCGTACCCTGCGGCAACGGCGATGGCGTAGGGGGGGGAACCATGGTCAGGCGTGCGGGGCTTGTCCTCGTGGCGCTGTTGGTCACAACGGCGACCGCGACGGCTGCAGCGAGCGGGCTCCACTTGGCGGGTTCGGGCACGACCGGCGCGCGTCGGTGCACGCCGGCACGCAGGGCAAAGCCAGGGACGGTCGAGCAGACGCTGCAATTTGGCGGCCTCGATCGGCCGTACGAGCTCACGATCCCGAAGCACTACGGCGGGCGACGTCCGGCGCCGCTGGTCATCAATCTCCACGGCTTCGGGGGCACGGGCCAGGCGCAGGACCGCGACACCGACATGCCCGCGGTGGCGAGGAAGCGGGGATACGTGGTGGTAGCGCCGGACGGCGGTCCGCTCAAGGTGCCCCTCAACATCGTCCCGGGGGCGGAGAACGCCGGTCAGTACGAGGGCATGCCGTTCTGGAACATCTTCTCCCCCGGCGTGGTCGACTTCGGCCCGCCGCACGGCCAGAACCTGGGCCTCGACTCCTCGGCGGTCGGCGCCGACGACGTCGGCTTCGTCACCCAGTTGCTGGACACGCTGAACCGGCAGCTGTGCCTCGACGCCAACCGGGTCTACGTGGCGGGCATGTCGAACGGCGCCGGAATGGCCACGACACTCGGCTGCAATCTCGGCGATCGTCTCGCCGCGATCGCACCCGTCTCGGGCGTCAACCTGACCGGCACGTGCCCCGGGAAC
>JBKPDN010000281.1:0-8881 GCA_046727875.1 Actinomycetota bacterium
CGGCGTGGCGGTCAGCACGGGCGTGCTAGCGGCCGGGGTGTTGCTGGCCCCGGCGGGTGGCGCGGCGACGGACGCGTGCGTCAGCGTCCAGGGCGTGACGGTGAGTGTCGGCGTGGGGAGCACGTGCGCGACGACGGCCGACCCGGGCTCTCTGGCTGGGGCGGGGGCCGCTGATTCGAGTGGCGCGTCGGCGGCTGCGTCCGGATCGAGTGTGGCGCTCACCGCCGCGGCGCACGGAAGCACGACCAACGCCTCGGTGGCGGGCATGGGGGGCGTGGCGCTCCTGGGTGCGGCCGACGGGAGCGGGAACAACTTCGCGGGTGCGTTTTCGGGGGGCACGGTCGTGCTGGGCGCGGCGGACGACAGCTCGAGCAATCTCGCGGACGCGAACGGCAACGCCGCGGCTGTGTTAGGCGCGGTGGACCACAGCTCGAAGAACGTCGCGGATGCGGGCGAAGCCAGTGCGGCGGTGCTGGGGGCAGCGAACAACAGCAGTCACAACATTTCCGCCGCGCACACCGGGAGCGTGGCGGTCCTGGGCGCGGTCAACGCCAGTAGTGACAACTTCGCGAGTGCGAACAAGGGGGGCACGGCGGTCCTCGGTGCGGTGAACGCCAGCAACAGCAACCACGCGGACGCGAAGGAGGGGGCCTCGGCGGTCACCGCCACGGCGGACGGCAGCAATCACAACGGCTCTCGTGCGGGCCAAGAGAGCAAGGCGGTGCTCGGCGCGGCGAACAACAGCAATGACAACTTCGCGGGTGCGGGGAAGCAGAGCGCAGCGGTCGCCGGGGTAGCGAACAACAGCAGTAACAACACTGCGGCTGCGGAGAACGAGGGCGTCGCTGTCTTGAGCGCGGCGAACAACAGCAATAACAACCTCGCGAGTGCGGGCACGGGGGGCGCGGCGGTCGGCTGGGTAGCGAACAACAGCAATAACAACCAAGTGGCCGCGGGCCACGAGAGCGTCGCGGTCCTGGCCGCGGCGAATCACAGCGGTGAAAACGGCGCGACTGCGGGCAGAGGCAGCGTAGCGGTCGTTGGCGGCAACGCCGGGAGTCGCGACAACAACGCGCTTGCGGAAGACGAAAGCGTAGCGGTCGTGAGCGCGGCCAACGGCAGCATTGCCAACTTCGCAACTGCGAGACAGGGCGGCACAGCAGTCTTGGGCGCGGCCAACGGGAGCAGCGGTTCGCACGCGGATGCGACGAACGGCGGGGTTGCTCTCGTCGGTGCCTTCGGAAACAGCACCGCGAAGGCCTCAGCGGACAACAGCGGCGCGATCGCCGGCGCCGCGTTCTCCAGTTCGGCGAACTCGACAACCCCGATCCCGACGTGTTCGGGACCGGGGCTTGCGGGCGCCTTCCGCAGCGACGGTCACTTCTGCCTCGACATCGGCGGCACCGTCATCAGCGGGTGAGCCAGCCCCACCAGCAACTTTCTCGGGGCGTCGAACGCGCTGGTGACGGGAGAGCGCCAAACTCGCTGGCGCGTGCTCGTAGCTGGCCACGGCCTGGTTGCACGCCTGGGCGACGGATAGGGAGGTTACGGATTCGCCGCGACCGCCGCCCGTACGCGCACACCGAATATCACCAGCAGGTGGCCGTCCAAGGCACACAGAACGGCACCTCGGGGCGTACGCCTCGAGCGGCGTTCCCGGATGTCACCGACCATCCGTCAGCTGTCGTACTCCTCGCTGATGCGTGGAGCGGAGGGAAGCTGCTCATCGAGCGATTGCCGATAACGGACGCACCCCCGCAAGAACTGTGGCCATTCCGGCACCTCAGGCACCGGATCGGTGGCCTCGGGCAAGAGTCCCCAGAGCTGGGGGTGATGCCAGCAGAGTCCGTGTCGGGTGCTATCTCGGTGCTGCCGGATTCCTTCGCGCAGACGCATCACTTCCTGGACCAGGTCCTCTCGGGAGAGAGACTGGAGATCGCGGTCCGTTGGCATCACGACGCCAGCTTCGCACGCTGATCGATCGCGCATCCGCGTACTGCGGACAGGCATCTCCCCATGGCGTTGTCCCTATCCCTGAAGAGCCGATCCGGTGAGGCGCTCAGAACACTTCGGTCAGGTTCAGAGCGCGGCGCGGAGGCGTGTGACGTCGCCCAGGTGGTGCGTCGGATCGTGAACGGCGTGGCGGACGATCCAGTGGAGGTCGAGGAGATCGCCGTCGACGATCACGACCTTGCTCCAAGCGCTCGGCGGCGCAGCCGCGAGCGCGTCGGTGAGCTGCTCGGCCTCGGCTGACAGGCCCGCCAACGCAGTGTCGATATCGATCTGGCGCGGCTCGGGCGCGAACTCGGGGTCCGGCGCGTTGCCCAGATCGGTTCCAGGCGCACCAACGGCCGTATCAAGCAGGAAGCGCATCCCGAACAGAACTTCGCGCACATGATCGGTGTATTCCGCGATCGACCACATCGTCGCAATCGGCCGACGCTGTACGTCGGCATCCGTCAGGCCGTCGACCGCCTCTGACCAGCGACCCGGGAGGGCGGCGATGGCGGACATCGCGTCGGCGTCGCTCCACGCACTGCCGTCGAAGCCGCACTCGGTGCACACCTCCACCGGCATTCGCCGCAGCGTAGATGCCTCACGGGCTCCTCGACGTGTCCGGCCCTTGCGCGCGGGCCGTGGGCGGCGTTTGATGGAGCAGCGCCGGGACGACCGAAGAGAGCCGACCGAAGGGCGGGGAGCACGGAGGCATAGATCGTGATTGCCGGAGTCGTCTTGGCTGTGATGTTGGTCGGCGGGCTGTTGGTGTTCGCCTGGATAGAGCGGCGCGGCGCAACGGGTCGTCCGATACAGCTGCCGGCGCTGCCACACATCGAAGTGGAGCTGCCGCTCCGCGGTCGTGGTGTGCTCCTGGGCGAGATCGCAATCCTCGGGGTGGGTGTGCTCATCATCGTTTTCGATCTCGCGATTCTTCAGCTGCTGGTTTGAACCGGGGACACCGCGAACCGCGAAGGCGGAACGGGCAACACTGGAGTAATGGCGGGGGAGTCGGACGCCGTGGTGATCGCGGCGTCGTTGGACGATCCGGGGCGGTTCGGCGCGCTGTTCGACCGGCACGCGACCGTCGTGTTCCGGTACCTCGTGCGTCGCGTGGGTGCGGACGACGCCGAGGCGCTGCTCGGCGAAGTGTTCCGTGTCGCGTTCGAGAAGCGGGCCACGTACGACTGCGAACGGCCGAACGCACGGCCGTGGCTGTACGGGATCGCCACCAACCTGCTGGCGCGCCACCGCCGGAGTGAGGCGCGCCGGATCCATGCCACCGCTCGACTGCTCGCCCGCCAGCGACCGGCCGGGGATCCCTCGGACGAGATCGTGGCGGCGCTCGACGCGCGGGAGCTGTGGCCGCACGTCGCCGACGCGGTGGGCCGCCTCCCAGAGGAGGAGCGCGACGCGCTGCTCCTGTACGTGTGGGAGGAGCTCAGCTACGAGGACATCGCGGCTGCGCTCGGCGTGCCGGTGGGCACGGTGAGATCGCGGCTGAACCGAGCCCGCCTGAGCTTGCGCGAACTGCGAGCGTCGATCGGGAGAGAACAGTGAGTGACGAGTTCGATCCGCTGCGGAAGCTGCGACCGGACCGGGTGCACCCCGACGATCCGGCCGAGCCGGCGGTCTTTGCACGGGAGAAGGAGCGACTGATGTCGACGATCGAGGAATCCCCCCCTGGTGCCGACGCTGCCTGGCAGATGTTGCCGGACATCTATCCCCGCCTCGCCTACGAGGACGAGCGCGCCGCGCTCGACTACCTCGTGCGGGTATTCCAGCTCCAGGAGATCCGCGAGGCCCGCATGGAGCCGGACGACCACATGCTCGCTTGGCTGCGCGTCGGCAACGGGGTCGTCATGATCGGGCACGTCAACGCACCGATCCACCGGATCCACAGCCCGAGCACGATCGGCAACACGACCGTGCAGATCATGGTGTACGTCCGCAACGTCGACGCCCACTACGAGCACGCCGTGGCCGAGGGTGCCGACATCACCATGCCGATCGACGACGCGTTCTACGGGGAGCGCCGGTACGAGGCGACCGACCTCGAGGGTCACCGGTGGCACTTCGCCGAGCGGTTTGGCGACATCAAGGCCCGGGGTGGGGTCGTGCCCGACGACGCGCCCGAGGACCTGTAGCCGGAGGTCGCGGTGCGGTCGGCGACTAGGTCGGGGGCCGGACGTTGATGACGAGCGTGAAGATCGACTTCACGACGGGCTCGCCGGTACCGGCGTCCTTCCAGTCGGTCTCGGTCACGTAGAACTCGAGCGTGCCGCCGTTCGAGCGTTGTTTCTCGTAGACGTCGGTGATCACGGTCGTGCCCTCGAGCACGTCACCGACCTTCGGCCACCGCTCGTACTCGAATGCCTGCTCACCGTGCAGGATGGCGCGGCCGGGCCCGCGGAGCTTGTCGATCGGCAGCCCGGCGGCTCCGCCGCTCCCGAGGGAGCCCCAGTACGACATCACGAACGGGAACGTCGGCGGCACGACCGCGTCCTCGCCTCGGTAGGCATCGTCCTCGTCTCCGAGCGCCTCTGCGAACACGCGCACCGGGCCGCGCTCGATCACGACCTTCTGGGTGCCGGTCTCCTGTCCCTTGAGCTCGGTGAGCGCCACGGGTTCTCCTGTCGCCGTCGCCGCGGGCGGGCGACCCTAGCCCACGGGCCGCGGACGCTCGCCCAGCAGGTGCTTCATGACCTTGCCCGTCGCGTTGCGCGGCAGCTCGTCGACGAAGGTCACGCGCCGCGGGCGTTTGTAGTCGGCCAGGTGCTCGGCGCAGAAGGCCTGCAACTCGTCACCCCCCACCGCGGCGTCCGGGTTGCGCACGACGAACGCGGCGATGTCCTCGCCCAGGACGTCGTGCGGCACGCCGACGACCGCCGCCTCACGCACAGCGGGGTGCTCGAGGATCACGCTCTCGATGTCGGTCGGGTAGACGTTGTGCCCGCCCCGGACGATGAGGTCCTTCTTGCGCCCGACGAGGTACAGGAAGCCGTCGTCGTCGAGGTATCCGAGGTCGCCGCTCCGCAACCAGCCGTCGCGCGTCCAGGTGCTCTCGGTCGCTTCGGTGTCGTTGTAGTACTCGCGCTGACGCCCCGGGAGGCGCGTCAGCAGCTCGCCGACCTCGCGCGCCGGACGCTCGTCGCCGGCATCGTCGACGATCTTGATCTCCATCGGCGGGATCGGCTTGCCCACCGAGCCGATCCGTTTCGTCACCTCCTCCTGGGGCATGACGATGAACGCCGGCCCTGCCTCCGTCATGCCGTAGGAGTTGGACACGCTGGCCTGCGGCAAACGATCCACGAGCGTGAGCAACGTGTTCGGCGCAAGCGGCGCGCTGCCGATCGATACGGCGTGAAGGCTGCTGAGGTCGGCTTTCGCGAAGTCGGGGTGGGCGACGAGGAGCTCGGCCATCGCCGGCACGAGGAACGCCATCGTCGGCCGCTCGCGCTCGACGATGCGCAGCCACTCCCCGGCGTCGAACTTCGGTTGGTACAGACCGACCATGCCCAACTTCATCGGGTTGAAGATGAACGAGATCCCCGCGAACGTGAACAGCGGCGCGCCGTGCACCCACCCCGCGCCGCTCCAGGGCGGCTCGAGATTCGGGATCATCGCGACGTTCCGGTGCCGGACGGCGACACCTTTCGGAAGCCCGGTCGTGCCCGACGTGTACATGATGTCGGCGAGGTCGTCGGGGCCGACGTCCACCTGAATCTCGCCGTCGTCAGGGTCGAAGGCGTCGTCCCACTCGATCTCCCCGTCATCTGCGCCCGTGCTGACGACGACGTCGAGTGACGGGACCCCGTTCCGCACGTCGCGCGCAATCGGCAACAGCTGCGCGCACGTCAAGATCACGCGCACCGCGGCGTGGCCCAGGATCACCGTGACCTCCCGCGTCGACAGGCGCGTGTTCGTGGGGACCGCGACCGCGCCTGCCTTGTGCACGGCTGCGTACGCGACGATCCAGCGGAGACACTCGTCGTTCGGCAGGTAGATCGACACGCGGTCGCCGTGCTGGATGCCCCTCGTGACCAGTCCGCGGGCGAGCGCGTTCGAGCGTGCATCCCACTCGCGGAACGTGAGCGCCCCGCCCGAGCCCATGTCGCGGTAGGCGACCTCGTCGCCGTACCGCTGCGCCATGAAGCGCAGCTGGTCGACGAGCAGCTCCCCCCACTCCGGCATCTACATCGAGAACGCCATGCTCGGGATGGCGCCGCCCCCCTCGACCGGGGCAAAGAGATCGGCCTTGCCGGCGATCAGGTCCTCGACCGTCCAGCGCTTCCCGCCCGCAGCGAGGTCGTTGCCGAGCGACCAGCCCCGCATGAGGTACACGTGGTCGCCCCACATGATGAAGACCTGGCCGCTCACGTCGGCGGCGGCGTCGCCGGCGAGGAACCCGATCAGCGGGGCGATGTTGTCGGGGTGCCAGGCGTCGTACTCGCCCTCCTTGGGCGCCATCAGCTGGTCGGCGCCGCCGACCGTGGCGGTCAGGCGCGTCCGAGCCCGCGGCGCCACCGCGTTCACCGTCACGCCGTACTTCTGGAGCTCCCGTGCGAGCACGATCGTCATCGACGCGATGCCGGCCTTCGCCGCCGCGTAGTTCGACTGCCCGGCGTTGCCGAACAGTCCCGACTCGCTCGACGTGTTGATGATGCGCCCCGTCACCGTCTCGCCCGCTTTGGCTTGCTCGCGCCAGTACACGGCGGCGAACCGGCTCGGCGCGAAGTGACCCTTGAGGTGGACGCGGATGACGGAGTCCCATTCCTCCTCGGAGAGGTTGAAGCTCATCCCGTCGCGCAGGATGCCGGCGTTGTTGACCAGGATGTCGAGCTTCCCGAACGTGTCGATCGCCTGACCGATGAGCGACTCGGCCCCCGGCCATGACGCCACGTCGTCGTAGTTGGCGACGGCCTCACCACCGCCGGCGACGATCTCGTCGACGACCTCCTGGGCGGGCGTCTTGTCGGCACCCTCGCCCTCGCGCGCGACACCGAGGTCGTTGACGACGACCTTGGCGCCCTCGCCGGCGAGTAGCAGCGCCTCGCCGCGACCGATCCCGCGACCGGCACCGGTGACGATGCCGACCTTCCCGTCGAGCGTTCCCATGCGTCCTCCCACCTCGTCCATCGTCTCGCCGGAGACGCGGAACATTACTGACTCGGGCGTCAGGTACGCTGACCCGGCCACGGATCCGGAGGGGATCACCATGGGTGACGCCGTCATCGTTGCTGCCGCCCGCACTGCCATCGGCACGGCGCGGAAGGGCTCGCTCGCCGACATCGACGTGTTCGAGCTCGCCAAAGCGTCGATCGGCGAGGCGCTGAAGCGGTCGAGCGTGCCCGCCGAGGACGTCGACGACATCATCATCGGCGAGTCGCTGCAGGGCGGCGGGTGCGTCGCCCGCTACGCCGCCGTCGACCTCGGCCTGACCGACGTCCCCGGGCTTGCCCACAACCGGCACTGCGCGTCGGGCATGGCGCCCATCCAGACGGCGGCCGCGAGCATCCGGGCCGGCATGGACCGGGTGGTGATCGCCGGCGGCGTCGAGAGCATCACCCAGAGCCCGACCGTGATGAGGAAGCTGCCCGGTCCTTACGCGGGCGTCGAACCGTGGCTGTCGCCCAGCCACCCGGCGACGCCGGACGCGCCCACGATGGACATGTCGATCACGGTGGGCTGGAACACGGCGGTCAAGGCCGACGTGAGCCGCGAGGAACAAGACGACTGGGCGTACCACTCGCACATGCGCGCCGTCGCCGCGACCGACGAGGGACGGCTTCGCGACGAGATCTTCGCGATGGAGGTGCCAGTCCGGGGCAAGCGAGGGGAGACGCGCACCTTCGACGTCGACGAGCACCCGCGCCGCGACACGACCGTCGAGAAGCTCGCCAGCTTGCCGCCGCTGCATCCCGAGATCGAGGGGTTCAGCATCACGGCGGGCAACGCGTCCGGTCTCAACGACGCCGGCTGCGCGGTCGTCGTCACCGACCGTGACTACGCGGACGAGCACGGGCTCGAGCCGTTGGCGATCGTGCGGTCGTGGGCGTCGGTCGGCGTCCCGCCCGCCGACACCGGGCTTGCCCCGACGCTGGCGATCCCGAAGGCGGCGGACCGCGCCGGCATCTCGGTGTCGGACTTCGACCTGGTCGAGATCAACGAGGCGTTCGCGTCGATGGCGGTGGCGTCGTCGCGCATCCTGGGCCTGCCGCACGACATCGTGAACGTGAACGGCAGCGGCTGCAGCCTGGGGCACCCGGTGGCCGCGACGGGCGCCCGGATGGTGGCGACGACGATCTACGAGCTGCGCCGGCGCGGCGGTGGCCTCGGCTGCGTGAGCATGTGCGCGGGCGGCGGTATGGGCTCGGCCACTGTGCTTGAGGTTCTGCCGGCGTCGTAGGTTCCGGCTCATCGACGTCGATCTCACCTTCGCCCTCGAGCTCGCGGACGCCGCCGACGAGATCACGCTCGCCCGCTACCGGGCGACGGACCTCGTGGTCGACACCAAGCCTGACCTCACGCCCGTGAGCGAGGCCGATCGCGCCGCCGAGAAGGCGTTGCGCGCGCGCATCGAGGCCGAGCGTCCCGGCGACGGGGTCGTGGGCGAGGAGTACGGCGAGACGCCGGGGACGGGGGGGCGGCGCTGGATCCTCGATCCGATCGACGGGACGAAGAACTACGTCCGCGGTACCCCGGTCTGGGGAACGCTGATCGCGCTCGAGCGCGACGGCGAGATCGTGGTCGGCGTCGCGTCGGCGCCGGCGCTGCGTCGCCGGTGGTGGGCGGCGCGGGGGGCGGGCGCGTTCGCCGACGGCACGCCGATCCGGGTGTCGCGCGTCAGCGCCGTCGAAGACGCGCTGCTCTGCTACACGTCCGG
>JBKPDN010000282.1:0-1862 GCA_046727875.1 Actinomycetota bacterium
ATCAAGCCCTGGTTCAGGTCCGTTGCCAAGCCGACGGCGGTGTTCAGGGCCCCGAACGCGACCGTCTGGGCGAAGATCCCCGGCATCAGGAAGTCGACGTACGGAACTCCGGGCACGCTGATCGCGCCGCCGAACACGTACCGGAACAACAGCACGAACACGACCGGCTGGATGGTCGAGAAGACCAGGAGCTGCGGCACCCGTCGGTACGCGATGAGGTTGCGAGCCATGACCGCAAACGTGTCGCTGACCGCGGTCGTAAGGCGTCGCACCCCGCGGAGGTCGAGGTCGGGGGTGAGCCCGATGGGAGTGACAGTGGTTGCGGTCATGCTGCACCTCGCGTGGCTTCCTCGGGCGCTTCCTCGGGTTCGACGCGCCGGCCGGTGAGCGCGAGGAACACGTCGTCGAGGCTGGGTTCGCGGACGGCGAGGGTCGCCGGCGCGAGACCCTCACCGTCGAGCGTCCGCAACGCGTCGACGATCACGCGCGCGCCATCGCAAATCTCGAAGCGAACCTCGGAGCCGTCGACATCGGGCGGCCTGACCGCGTAATTGACCAAGGAACCTTGTGCGCGGCGCGCCTCACCCGGGTCGGCGAACCCGACCTCGACCACGGTGCCGCCGAGCCTGGACTTCAGCTGAACCGGTGAGCCGGAGGCAATCACCTGGCCGTGGTCGATGACGACGAGGTCGTCGACGAGGCGGTCGGCCTCCTCGAGGTATTGCGTCGTGAGCAGGATCGTGGCCCCCTCGGCCTGGAGGTCCTCGATGACGGCCCAGAGCTGGTTGCGGCTGTAGAGGTCGAGGCCCGTCGTGGGCTCGTCCAGGAACAGGACCGGCGGGCGGTGCACGAGCGCCGCGCACAGGTCGAGCCGACGCCGCATGCCGCCGGAGTAGGTGCGCGCGGGCCGGTCGGCCGCCTCGGCGAGCTCGAACCGCTCGAGCAGCTCGCCGGCGCGGTCGTCGATCATCCGCCGCGGCAGGTGAGTGAGACGGCCGATGAGCCGCAGGTTCTCGCGGCCGGTGAGATTGCCGTCGACGGCCGCGAACTGGCCCGCGAGCCCGATGCGGGCTCGGACCCGCTCGGGATCCTGCGCGACGTCGAGGCCGAGCACGCTGGCGTGGCCGGCGTCCGGTCGGAGGATCGTCGTGAGCACCCGGACGGCGGTGGTCTTGCCCGCACCGTTCGGGCCGAGGAGGCCGAACACGCTGGCGGGCGGGACCTCGAAGTCGATGCCGTCGAGAGCGACGACATCCCCGAAGCGCTTGTGCAGGCCTTCGACGGCGATGGCGGAATCAGTCATGGCGAAAACTCTCGCGCTGATGCTTGAACTCGTCAAGTGTCGTGGCCCTCAAGTGTCATGGGTCACAAACTATTGGGATGGTTGAACTATCCAGCCCGGTCACGTATCCTCTGTTCGTGGCTCGAACCCGCCCCGCGAGCAAGGCGACGCTTGCGGCTGACGTATGGCGGGACATGTTCTCCTTCTTCTGGAGCTCCGGATCACGCAACGCGATGGTGCTGGTGAGCCAGGAGCTCGACATCACACCCGGGCACGTCAAGGCGCTGCTCGAGCTCGAGCCGGATCAGCCGCGGCCCATGGGCGCGCTGGCGGAGTGCTTGCACTGCGACGCGTCGAACGCCACGTGGCTGGTCGACCGACTCGAAGAGCGCAATCTCGTCGAACGAGGGACGGTGCCCACCGACCGGCGCGTGAAGACGGTCGTGCTCACGCCGCTCGGCGCGAAGACGCGCGCCGCGGTGATCGAGCGGCTGCACGAGCCACCCGAGGATCTGCTCGCGCTCGATCGCGAGGTTCTCGAGGAGTTGCGCGCCGCGCTCGCCAAGCTCCCGCCGAAGCC
>JBKPDN010000283.1:0-20063 GCA_046727875.1 Actinomycetota bacterium
TCGGGATCGGCGATCACGTCGTCGTACGTGGCATGCACCCTGGGGATGTCGTGCTTGCGGGCGAACTTCTCGCCCCGGGCGACGTCACGGGCGGCGACCGCGACAACCTCGGCCGCCGCCACGTCGCGCGCAGGCTTGATCAACGCGCCGGGGGTGATGCGCGCCGCGCCCAGCGTGCCGATCCGGACCGTGTCCACGGCGGTCACGCTCCCACGAGAGCGCGGTACTCGTCGAGCACCGGGAGCACGACGTCGCGACCGCCGACCGGCACGCGCAGCACAACCTCGTCGATACCGATCGACGCGTAGTACTCGAGCTTGCCCGGGTCAGGGATCGTCCCGAACGGAACGACACGGACGTCGGCGGGGTCGCGCCCCGCCTTCTCCACGGCGCGGTGCAGATCAGGTAGCGCGTCGCGCACGCCGGCGCCCCCGATCGGGATCCAGCCGTCGGCGTACTCGGCGACGTGCGCGAAGAGCGTGGGACCCGCCGCGCCGCCGATGAGAATCGGCGGCCACGGCTCCTGCACGGGCTTGGGCCACGACCAGCTCGGTGGCAGCCGCACGAACTCGCCGTCGAAGCTCGCCTCGTCGTCGGCCCAGAGGCGCTGCATCGCCAGCACGTGCTCGCGAGCGACAGCTCGCCGGCTCCGCATCTCGACCCCGTGGTCCTCGATCTCGTCGGCGTTCCAGCCGAAGCCGATGCCGAAGATGAACCGGCCCCCCGAGAGATAGTCGAGGCTCGCCACCGCCTTCGCCGTCACGATCGGGTCGCGCTGCGCAACCAGGCAGATGCCGGTCCCCACGCGCAGTCGCTCGGTCGCGGCCGCCGCCATCGTCATCGCGGCGAACGGGTCGAACGCCCGCTTGTAGTAGTCGGGCAACACCTCGTCGCCCGTCGGCGTCGGTGTGCGCTGACTCACCGGGATGTGCGTGTGCTCAGGGACGTACAGCGACGCGAACCCGCGCTCCTCTGCGGCACGCGCGAGGTCGTCCGGACGCATCGCCTGGTCCGTCGCGAACATCGTCACGCCGAAATGCACGGACGTACCGTAACTGCCGCCTGTCCCGTACGAGTGATGCGTGCCTGAAGCAACATAGTGATGCTCCACGCACGCATCGGCTCGGAGAGGACGATACTGGGCCCATGCGGTGCCGGGAGTGCGGGGCCGACCTCGCCGACGACGTCCGGGCATGCCCAGCGTGCGACGGCGATGCCGGCGAGGCCTTGCCGGTCGTCGACCTCGAGGACGCCGAGCTGGGCATCCGCACCGAGGACCGCTACGCCTACATCCCGCCCGGCCCTCAGTGGATCCGACGCCGCGTCCACGACAACTCGACGCGCATCCCGATCGCCGTCCTCGTCGGGCTCGCGCTGTTCTTCGTTCTCGGTGCGTGGCTGCAGCGCCCGGGGCGTGATCGGGCGGCCGCGCCGCGAGAGGTGAGGGTCCAGAGCCTTCCTGCGCTGCAGCGGAGCACCGGGACGTCGCTCCTCGTGCTCGCGCCCGACGGCGCCCGCGCGTTCGACGTCGACCGCAAGCGCGTCCGCAACGGCGCCGTCGCCGAGCTCCCAGCCGGTCCCGCGACGGCGGCGATGACGAGCGGCGACGACGCCGTCGTGGTCGTCGATCACCGCGCCTACGTGGTCCCGCGTTCACTCGAAGGCGCGGCGACGAGCATCGGGCCCGCCGTCGAGGTGTTCTCCTCACGGCAGGACGGGCGCGTCTGGCTCCTCACGTACCCGGCCGACGGGACGGTCGTCGCCCGCGAGGTCGATCTCACGGGCGTCGAAACGGCGGCGCCCGCCGTGCTCGGCGGGAGCGCCACCGTGCGCGGCGCCGCCGGCGGCAAGCTCGTCATCGACCGGCTCAGCGCCGACGGCACGCGCTCCCTGGCGACGTGGAACCCCAGCATGCCGGCCGAGCCCACGGACACGTTCCGCACCGGCGCCTTGTTCGTGGCTTCGGGCCGGGGCGTCGTCGCCAGCCGACCGTCGGGATGCGTCGGGCAGCAGTGCGATCTCTACCTCGACGACACGAGCAGCGGTCGGCACCAGGTGATCGAGAACGCACTCGGCGGCGGCGGTGTGGCCGCGGCAGCGTTCACCGAGGACGGCCGACACCTGGGGGTCGTGGAGAGCGACGGCGCGCGGTCGCAGGGCACGATCGTCGACGTCACGACCGGCTCGGTGACCCGGTTCGTCGCCGGCCCCGTTGCGAGCACCCGTCCCGCCCTCGCGTGGAGTCACGACGGCGCGTGGCTGTTCGTGACCACCAGCACGGGCGCCATCGACGCCGTCGACCGACAAGGTCACGCCTACGCGCTCTCCACCCCGCGCTTCGAAGGCGCGGCGCTGCTGACCCGCTAACGGGCCGGCTCCACCCGGCTACGCGGGCATCACCGAGCCGCCGTCGACGCAGAGGACCTGGCCGGTCACGAGGGCGGCGTCGTCGCTGGAGAAGAACACGGCGGTGCCAGCGAGATCCTCCGGCTCGAGCTTGCGTTTCATCGCGCTCATGGCGGGGAGCATGTCGATGAACGCTTCGGGAACGATCTTCTTCGTCGCCTCGGTCATCGTCACCCCGGGCGCGATGCAGTTGACGGTGATGTTGTACTGCCCGAGCTGCGAGGCGAGGAACTTCGTGAGGCCGAGGACGCCCCACTTCGTCTGGCTGTAGGTAAACCCGGCGACTTCCTTGAACTCGGCGACGGGCATGATGTTGTACAGGTAGGCGGCGCCCGACGACTGGTTGATGATGCGCCCCCAGCTCTGCTCGACCATGGTCGGCGCGCAGGCCCGCGCCATCAACCACGCCCCGTGCAGGTTCACGCTGAAGACCTTCTGGAGGTACTCGTAGTCGTTGCGCTCGTTGTCGATGTCGTAGTAGAGCGCGGCGTTGTTGATCAGGATGTCGATGCCACCGAACTGCTCCTTGGCCTTCGCCGCGCAGTCCAGTGTCGACTGCTCGTTCGAGATGTCGGTCTGCACGAAGGCAGCGTCGCCGAGCTTCTCGAGCTGCTCCATCGCGGACTTGGCGCGGTCCTCGTTGATCTCGGCCACCACGACCTTGGCGCCTTCGTCGAGGAAGCGCTTGGCGTACGCCAGACCGATGCCCTGACCGGCGCCGGTGATGATCGCGACCCTGTTGTCGAGTCGGCCCATGCCGTGAAGTCCCCCTCTGCGGCTGGTCGCTACGAGCGGTGGATGAGGTTGAAGCGCTCGGTCACCGCCGGTTCGCCCGTCTTCTCGTCCCGCCACACGGTCTCCGTCACCACGAACGTCATCGTGCGGCCCTTGCTCTCCTTCTCGTACATGTCGACGATGCGACCCTCGCCGATCAGCGTCTCGCCGACCACGATCGGGCGGTGGTAATCGAACTCCTGCTCACCGTGCAGCACCAAGCCGCCCTTGGCGAACAGCTCCCCCATCACCTTGTGCATCGGGTTGTCGCCGCCGGTCGGGTCGTCGGGCTGCTGCTCGGGGAAGCGGCCCCAGAACTGCATCGCGAACGACCAGGTGGGCGGGGCGGGGATGTCACCGAACCCGGCGGCCTTGGCTGCGACCGGGTCGTGGTACACGGGGTTCTCGTCCTTGAGCGCGCGGGCGAAGTTCGAGACCGGGCCGCGCTCGACGGTGACGCGGTGCGCGCCCGTCGGCTTGCCGATGACGCTCGTGTCGACAGCCATGCCGCGGTGACCTTCCTGTTGTATCGGGTCGTGTTCCGTCGTGTCGTGTCGTGTCGTGCTCGTGCGACTCCGTGCGGCGCGCGGCGCCTTGACGAACGCGTGATCCGCCGCGATACGGTGACGCCGACGTCAGTTTTCACGGAGGAGATGAGGACGCGCAAATGGGGATCTGTGACGGCAAGGTCGCCATCGTGACGGGCGCCGGCAACGGGGTCGGCCGGGGCGAGGCAGTCGAGCTGGCCGACCAGGGCGCCAAGGTCGTCGTGAACGATCTCGGCGGTTCGGTCACCGGCGAGGGTGCCGACAAACGCGCGGCCGACGAGGTCGTCGACGTCATCAAGGGCCGCGGCGGCGAGGCGGTCGCGAACTACGACGACGTGGCCGACTTCAACGGCGCGAAGAACATCATCGGCACCGCCGTCGACGCGTTCGGGAAGCTCGACGTGGTCGTGAACAACGCCGGCATCCTGCGCGACAAGATGCTCTTCACCATGGCCGAGGACGACTTCGACTCGGTCATCCGGGTGCACCTGAAGGGCACCTGGAACACGATGCACCACGCCTCCGCCCACTGGCGGTCCGAGTCCAAGGAAGGCCGCCAGCCCAGCGCGTCGATCGTCAACACGGTCTCGAGCGCCGGTCTCCAGGGCCAGGCCAGCCAGTCGAACTACGGGGCGGCCAAAGCCGGCATCGCCGCCATGACGATCATCGCCAGCCTGGAGCTGACGCGCTATGGCGTCCGGGCGAACTGCATCGGCCCCGGCGGCTTCACCCGCATGGTCGGCCAGGCCCGCCAGGACATCACGATCAAGTCGCCCGAGGAGTACACGGAGTTCGACCCGATGAACCCCGGCAACTCGGCGCCGGCCGTCGCCTGGCTCGCCTCGGACGACTCGAAGCCGACGACGGGTCAGGTGCTGCGGATGGTCGGCAACTCGCTGTGCGTCTACCAGCCGTGGCAGATGGGCGAGGAGTTCTTCGCCAGTGACGCGGATGGCAACCCCGCGCGCTGGGAGCCCGCCGACGTGGGCAACATCCTGAACAAGTACGTGTTCCACACGGTCAACCCGGGTATCGCCGCGCAACAGAAGCGTTAGCCTCGGCAACGTGAACACCGAGTTCGAGACGCTCCTCTACGAGGAGCGCGACGGCGTCGCCTGGGTCACCCTGAACCGACCGGACCGGCTCAACGCGTTCAACTCGCTGATGCAGCGGGAGCTCCACGCGCTGTGGCGCGGGCTGCGCCGCCACGACGACGTGCGCTGCATCGTGCTCACGGGCGCCGGGGACAAGGCGTTCTGCACCGGCATCGACCGCATGGAGCAGATGGGCGACGACGCGGACGCGACGACCGATCCCGACGTCGTCGGCAGCGGCAGCACGCCGTTCATGTTCAACGACCCCGGCGACAACATCGGCCCCAAGAGCTCCGACCTCTGGAAGCCGGTGATCGCGGCCGTGAACGGCATGGCCTGCGGCGGCGCGTTCTACATGCTCGGCGAGGTCGAGTTCATCGTCGCCGCCGATCACGCGACGTTCTTCGACCCGCACGTCACCTACGGGATGACAGCCGCGTTCGAGCCCATTCACATGTCCGGGATCATGCCGTTCGGCGAGATCATGCGGCTCTCGCTCCTCGGCAACTACGAGCGGTTGTCGGCGACGCGCGCCTACGAGATCGGCCTCGTCTCCGAGGTCGTGCCGAAGGAGCAGCTGCACGACCAGACGGCCTGGGCTGCGAACGCGATCGCTTCGCAGCCTGCGCTCGCGATCGAGGGCACGGTCCGCGCGATCTGGGGCGCCCGCGAGCTCGGCCACCGTCAGGCACTTCGCCTCGGCTACGCGTACGTCGGCCTCGGGACGAACCAGGAATCCATCGCCGAGGGCCAGAAGCTGTTCGAGTCGGGCACGCGCATCGACTGGCGCTCGAGATAACGGCGAGCACGTGAGCCGGCGCGTCGCGATCGTCGGGGCCGCGCTGTCCGACTGCGGTCGGCTCGACGCGACTTCCCCGTTCCAGCTCCACTATCAGGCCGCCAGCCGCGCCCTCGCCGACGCCGGGATCGACAAGGGCGACGTCGACGGGTTCGCCTCGAGCGGCACCGGCCTGCTCGCGCCGGTAGAGATCGCCGAGTACCTCGGCCTGCGGCCGACGTGGGTCGACGGCACCGGCGTCGGGGGTAGCACGTGGGAGTTCATGGTCGAGCACGCGACGGCTGCGATCGCGGAAGGCCACGCGGAGGTCGTCCTTGTCGCGTACGGATCGACGGCGCGCGCAGATCTGAAGCGGCGCGATCGCCGGGCGAACCTGTCGTTCGGCAGCCGCGGGCCGGTGCAGTTCGACACGCCGTACGGGCACACGCTCATTGCGAAGTACGCGATGGCGGCGCGTCGGCATATGCACGAGTTCGGGACGACCGTCGACCAGCTCGCTGAGATCGCTGTCTCGACGCGCGACAACGCGGCGCGCAACCCGGACGCGTACTACCGGACACCGATCACCATCGACGAGGTGCGAGAGTCCGGGATGATCGCCGACCCGCTCACGAAACTGCACTGTTGCATCCGCTCCGACGGCGGCGGCGCCGTGGTGCTGACATCAGAGGAGCGGGCGCGCGACCTCACCCGGCGACCGGTGTGGGTGCTCGGCACCGGCGAGGCGGTGTCGCACACCACGATGAGCGAGTGGGACGACTTCACCGAGTCGCCCGCGGTCCGGTCCGGGACCCTCGCGTTCGAACGGGCGGGCGTGACTCCCGACGACATCGACGTGTGCGAGATCTACGACGCGTTCACACCGATGGTGCTGCTCAGCCTCGAAGCCCTCGGCTTCTGCAAGAAGGGCGAGGGCGGGCCGTTCGTCGAGAGCGGGACGATGCGCATCGAGGGTTCACTGCCGACGAACACGGACGGCGGCGGCCTGTCGGCGTGCCATCCCGGGATGCGGGGCATCTTCCTGCTCGTCGAGGCGGTACGTCAGCTCCGCGGCGAGTGTGGTGACCGGCAGGTGCCGGGCGCCGAGCTCGCGTGCGTGAACGGCACCGGCGGCTGGTTCTCGTCCGCCGCCACTGCCATCCTAGGAGTCGAGTAGGGAGGGCGGTATGGAAGGTCGTCCGCCGGTCTGGATCGGGCATGCGGTGCTCTCCGTGAGCGACGTGAGCCGGTCGGCTGACTTCTGGACCGGGATCGGCATGCGCGAGGTGGAGCGCAACGCGCACGTCGCCGTGCTCGAGCTGCGAGGAGGCACGCATCTCGTGCTCGTCCCCGGTGCGCGTGAGCCCGATGACGACGCGCCCTTCGATCTCATGGTCGACGACCTGGATGCCACCCACGCCGACTGGGCGGCGCGAGGCCTTGACCCGTCACCGATCGAGCGCGGGAGGATCCACGCCGCGTTCACGATTCGTGACCCGGACGGGTACCGCGTGACCGTGAACAGCTCGCACGTGGTCGGGGACGTCTGACGGCGTGCAGTCCCCGGGGCAGGCGTTCGAGGCATGGGGGTCGTACGACCGGGACGACCCGTACCCGCTGTTCGCCGAGGTCCGCGCGCTCGGGGCCGTGCACCGAGTCACGCTGGCCGACGGGCACGACGCGTGGCTCGTGGCGCGCCACGAAGAAGCCCGCGCCCTGCTGAACGACCCGCGGCTCTCCAAGGACATGCAAGCGGCGCTCGCAGCCAGCCCGGAGGTCGTGGCGGAGGGCCTTCCCGGACCGGAGTTCGCGCGGCACATGCTCGTGGTGGACCCGCCCGACCACACGCGCCTGCGCCGGCTCGTGTCGGCGGCGTTCTCCGTCCGCCGGATCGAAGGGCTCCGGCCACGGGTGCAAGCGATCGTGGACGACCTGCTCGACGGCATCGCCACCCAGGGCCCGGACGTGCGTGTCGACCTCGTCGCCTCGTTCGCGTTCCCGTTGCCGTTCACGGTCATCTGCGAGCTCCTCGGCGTGCCCGAGCCCGACCGGGCCGCATTCGGCCACGGTCTCGGGGCCCTGCTGATGCCCACGCCGACGCCGGCCGCGTACGAACGCGCGAAGGCGGGGTCCGACGCGGTCGTCGGCATGCTGACCCAGCTCGTCGAGACCAAGCAGGCGAAACCCGGCGACGACCTGGTCAGCGGGTTGATCAACGCCCGTGACGGCGACGAGCGCCTCGACCAGCGCGAGCTGCTCTCGACCATCCTCCAGCTGATCATCGCCGGGCACGACACGACCACGAGCCTGATCGGCAACAGCGTCGTCGCGCTGCTCCGCCACCCCGAGCAGCTCGCCGCCCTGCGCGCGGACCCGGGTGCGATCGCCGCCGCGGTGGAGGAGCTCCTCCGGTACGACGCACCCGTCCCTCACGCGACATTCCGCTACGCGACGGAGCCGGTGGAGATCGGCGGTGCGACGATCCCCGCCGGCGCGCAGGTGATCATCGGGCTGGCGTCCTCCAACCGGGACGCCGATCGGTACCCCGAGTCCGAGACGCTCGACGTCGAGCGCGCCGACGTGCACCATCTCGCGTTCGGGCACGGCATCCACTTCTGCCTCGGCGCCGCGCTGGCGCGAATGGAAGGACAGCTCGCGCTCGGGTCTCTGGTCCAGCGCTTCCCGCAACTTCAACTCGCGGTTCCCGTCGAGCGGTTGCACTGGGGCCACGGGGACGGCCTCGTGCTCCGCGGTCTCACCGAACTGCCCGTGATCCCCGGGCCCGCCGAGCACCGACAGCCGGACGCCTGATGGCGCGAGTGGAGCGCGTCAGCGACTCGCCGGCGCTCCGAAGAACCCACGGTGGATGATGTGGGCGAGTGTGTCGAGCACGGTGTCGTCATCGAGGATGAGGCGCCGTGACGCCAGTGCGTAGTTGAAGCGCTCGAGCATCGCCATGAGCGCTCCGACGGCAGCGGTCTCGTTCTCGGCCACGTCGGCCCCGGCCTCGCGCATGCGCTGACCGAGTCGGGCGGCGATCGCGGTGAACGCCTTCACGCCGAGGAGGTCGATCTCGCGGTCGGCCACCTGATCCTCCATCCAGGCGCGGATGACGGGCCCGTACTGCCGGTACGTCGCGACGAACGCGGCGAGGAAAGAGCGCAGCTCGGCGAACCCGCGCTCGTCGGGCGTGATCGGTCCGATGCGGTCCGCGAGCTTGCCGAGCTCGTCGGCGCAGTCGATCGCCAGCGCGCGGAGGAGATCCTCCTTGTTGGCGAAGTACAGGTAGAAGGTCCCGTGGGAGGTGCGGGCGGCGCGGACGATGTCGTCGACACGCGCCGCGTGGTAGCCGCGTTCGGCGAACACGCGCATGCCGGCGTCGAAGAGCTTGCGCATCGTCCGGCGTCCTTGCGCGCGCAGCTCGCGCTGCTGCGCGGGTGTGCCTCGGCCACTGCCGGACCGGCTCCCTCCTGACCGGGCGCCGCCGGACGACTTGTACGATCTCGCCACGATGCTCCCCGTGACCTCACGTGAGGCGGCTCGAAGGTTCGCGGATGGTATCGCCTACGTCGCGCCGGACGGCTGGGCGCTGCGCTACGGCGACCTCGATCGCGTCTCAGACGAGGTCGCCGTCGGTCTCGCGCGGCGCGGCCTCGGCGCCGGCGACGTGCTCGCTCTGGTCCTTCCGCCCGGACCCGAGTACCCGATCGCGTACCTCGCGGCGGCGAAGCTCGGGGCAATCACCGCGGGAATCAACGACCGCCTTACCCCTGCCGAACGCGTCGCTCTCCTCGAGACCGCGGCACCGCGCCTCGTGCTCGTCAGCCCCGGCCTGGAGCCCGACGTCGATGCGGCCGTCGAGGTCACGCCCGTCGCGCACGATGCCGGCTCCGTCCTGCGCGAGGTGCGTGTGTCCGGCGACGTACCGCCCGCGCTTCCCGACGATCCCGATCGCCCCGTGGCGATCGTGTTCACGTCGGGGACGACCGGCCTGCCGAAGGGCGCGCTCTACTGCAACCGGCAGCTCGAGTTCATCCCCCGCACCGACGTCGGCGACGCGTGGGGCACCGGCGGCCGCGGCGCCGTCGGCACGCCGATGAGCCACCTCGGGTTCATGACGAAGCTGCCCGGCAACCTCCGGCGGGGCGGCACGAGCTTCATCATGCGGCGGTGGCGCGCCGCCGACGCGCTCCGGCTCGCCGCCGAAGAGCGCATGACGACCGTCGCCGGCGTGCCGACGCAGCTCGCGTTGATGCTCCGGGAGCCCGACTTCGACGCCTATGACCTCGACAGCGTGCGCTTCCTCGTCGTCGGCGGCGGGCCGATCACACCCGGGCTGGCCGCCGAAGCCCGCGCCCGCTTCCACGCCGCGCTGGCGACGCGCTACTCGTGCACCGAAGCCGGGATCGGGCTCGGCACCCCGTTCGACGCCCCCGAGGAGGACGCCGTCGTCAGCGTCGGCCGGCCGCACCCGTCGATCGACCTCGCCGTGCTCGACGGCGACGACCGCGCCGTGCCGACGGGCGAGGTCGGGCAGGTGTGCCTGCGCTCCCCCGCCGTCATGAGCGGCTACTGGCGTGACCCCGACGCCACCCGAGCCGCGTTCACCGTTGACGGGTTCGTCCGCACCGGTGACCTCGGCTGGATCGACGATCGCGGACGCCTTCGCCTCGTGGGGCGCACCAAGGAGATGTACGTGCGCGGCGGCTACAACGTGTTCCCGGTCGAGGTCGAGGCGGTGCTGTCGACGCATCCCGCCGTCGCCGCCGTGGCCGTCACACCGGTGCCCGACGCGGTCATGGGCGAGATCGGTGTCGCAGTCGTGGTGCCACGCGACGCGGGCGCGCCGCCGTCCCTTGCGGACCTCCGCGAGCTCGCGGCGCCGCACCTCGCGGCGTACAAGCTCCCGGAGGCGCTCAGGGTGGTCGAAGCGCTGCCGCTCACGCCGATGGAGAAGGTCGACCGGGGCGCGTTGCGCGAGGTTGTGACCGATTCTCAGCAGCCGATACGGTGACACGCCCGTCAGGTTTCTGAGAAGGCGCGGTCGCCGTGCACCTGGAGTTCACACCCGAGCAGGACGAGCTGCGCGACGGTGTGCGCACGGTGCTCGCCGGCGAGTGCCCGATGAGCCTCGTCCGGGAGGTCGTCGAGAAGGGCGCCGTCCCCGACGCGCTGTGGAGCCGGATGGTCGCGTTGGGCTGGCCCGCGCTCACGGTGCCCGAGACCGCCGGTGGTCTCGGGATGGGCGCGGTCGAGCTCGCGGTCGTGGTCGAGGAGCTCGGGCGGGTCCTCGCCCCGGGCCCATTCCTCCCCACCGTTACGCAGTTCGCGCCCGTCGTCGCCGAGGCCGGCTCACCCGAGCAGCAGGAGCGTTTCCTCGGGGCCGTCGGCAGGGGCGAGCTGACCGGCACCCTCGCCCTCGTCGAGCAGGACGGGAGCATCGATCCTGAGAACGTCACCGCCACCGCCGAGCCGGATGGCACCGGGTTCGTGCTGCGCGGGACGAAGCCGATGGTCGTCGAGGCGTCCGCCGTCGAGGAGATCGCCGTGATCGCACGCCGCTCGGGCACGACCGGCGACGACGGTGTCGGGGCCTACGTCGTCCGGCGCGCCGAGGCCGACGTCGAACCGGTCGAGGCCCTCGACGCCAGCCGCCCGCTCGGGCGGGTCCGACTCGACGGCGTGCACATCGGCGCCGACCGCGTGCTGGGCGAGCCCGGGCCGGCGACCGCGGCGGCCATCCGCCGCGCGGTCGAGGTCGCGGTCACCGCGCTCGCGGTCGAAACTGTCGGCGCCGCGCAGGCGATCTTCGATGTCACGCTGGCGTACGCGAAGGAACGTGAGCAATTCGGGGTGCCCATCGGCTCATTCCAGGCGATCAAGCACAAGTTCGCCGACATGCTCGTCGCCCTCGAACGCGCCCGGGCCACCGGCTACTTCGCCGCACTGACGATCGCCGAGGACGACGAGCGCCGCGCGCTGGCGGCGTCGATGGCGAAGGCCGCCGCCGGCGACTGCGCGACGCGCCTCGCCAAGGAGGGCATCCAGATCCACGGCGGCATCGGTTACACCTGGGAGCACGACATGCACCTCTACGTGCGCCGCGTGAAGTCGAACTCGCTGCTGCTCGGAGGGGCCGCGCAGCACCGCGCCCGCGTTGCCGACCTGATCGGACTCTGACCGACGCGATGTCTCAGCTGGTCAGGATGAAAGCGAAGAGGATCAACGCGACCGCCGAATAGACGAACCCGGTGATGATCGCGTTGCGGTGGGTGTCGTAGATGATCCTTGGGCCGCCGGGACCGCGTCCGCCCAAGTAGCCGAGCGCGTTCAGCTCGAGGACACCCCAGATAACGACCCAGATGATCCAGAACGTGGCGCGCTTCGAGCCCGACGTCACTTCGTTCTGGTACGGGAAGTGTGTGGTGCCGACCATGAAGATCAGCATCGGCAGCGAGTAGATGGTGTTCATCCGTGACGCCAGCGCACCCTTCCGGGCGGCCGCCGCCGCGTTCGGGTCCGCTTCGCCGCCGGCCTGCACGTTCCGGGCGTTGGCGATCACGATCTTCTGGGCCGGCCAGATCACGAGCCACACGTTGAGGAACATCGTCAAGGCCAGGAGGATGCCGGCGTAGATGCTGATGCCGTGCAGGCTCTTCGCGTAGTCGCCGCTGAAGAGCTGCGTTGTACCGGACGCGTCCCGCTGGAACAGAAGAATCAGGATCCCGCTGGCGAGCGTGGCCGCAGCCGCCCACCGGAACCACCACAGCGCCCGCCAGGTCAGCTTGTCGAGGGCATTGTTCCGGGCGGCCGCCTCCATCTCAGCGAACGCCGGCACCTGGACGAAGTTGAAGAAGTACAGCAACCCGATCCAGGTGATGCCGACCAAGACGTGCGACCAGCGGGACAGGTACGCGAACCCGTCGCGGGAGAAGATGTCGAGGGCCGATCCCAGAACCATGGAAAACCCCCTCCTCGAGGACGCCGGGAACGTAGCACGGCGAGCTAGCGTTGCACCGTGATCCTCGACCGGCTCGACCTCACCCCGGACGAGCTTGAGCGGCAGACCGGGTGGGAGCTCAAGCCCGAGGGCCTGTGCAAGGACGACCGCTGCGTCCCCTTCCCGGCCGGGTCCGGCAACGGTGTCGTCGACGTCAACGTGGTTGCCGAGCGGCTGGGGATGCCCCTCGTGCACGACGACCGGCACGATGTGTGGGCCCTCGGCCCGGAGAGCGGCGGCCGCGTCCTCGAGTCGGCCGAGCTGCCGCCGATCGTGCTCGCCGACGTCGACGGGCGACCCTTCGACCTGACGTCGCTGCGCGGCGAGAAGGTCCTCATCGCGGCGTGGGCGTCGTGGTGAGGCTGCCGGATGGCGCTGCCCGTGTGGCGGCAACTCCGGTCTGAGCTTCACCCCGCGGGCCTCGAGATCGTCACCGTCGCGCTCGACCTCGAGGTCGACGCCGCCCGCTCGTGGATCGAGCGTTCGGGAGCGGAGCACCCGCAGCTCGTGGACACCGCGCACCGCCTCGACGAGCTGCTCGGGATCGTCAACGTGCCGAGCGCAGTCTGGGTCGACGAGGACGGGATGATCGTGCGTCCGCCGCACACCGCCGCCGTCGAGCGGTACGACTTCAGCAAGATCAAGGCGCCCGAGGGGCTTCCCGACGACATCGATCGCCACGTCCGCGACATGCTCGAGCAGGTCAAGCGCATCCCTCGCTTCGACGCGGACCACTACGTCGCCGCGCTCCACGACTGGGTCGAGCGTGGCGCGGAGAGCGAGTACGCGCTGTCACCCGAGGACGTCGTGCGCCGCTCTGCGCCGCGCCCGCCCGAGGTGGCAGAGGCTGCCGCCGAGTTCGAGCTCGGCCAGTACCTCCACCACGCCGGCTACGCCGACGACGCCCGACCGCACTTCCGCGCCGCGCATCGACTGCAACCCGAGAACTGGACGTACAAGCGCAACGCGTGGGAGCTCGTCTCCCCCGGCCTCCAGGGCCCGAGCGAGTACTACGACGGCGATTGGCTCAGCGACATCAAGGCCGCAGGCGCCGAGCACTACTACGCCCCCATCGACTTCTAGCGCCGGACCCGTTCGTACAATCTGACGTCATCTGACGCATTGACACGCCCGACGGCGTCTCGTACGGTGGCGGCGTGGACGAAGGCGGACGAGCGCGCCGCAGCCTGACGGGGCTCGTCGCCGGCGAGATCGTCGCGGTGGTCGCACTCCACCGGCTCGGCGGTGTCGACGGGTTCGCCATACCCCGGCATGACGTGGTCGAGTGGCTGCGGGCGACACCGAGCGAAGACGTGCTGCTCGCGGGCGTGCGGCTCGCGGCCCTTGTCGCGGCCTGGTGGCTGCTCGCATCCACGCTGGTGTACGTGGCGGCGCGGCTGGCCCACCTGCACGGCGCGGCGCGCGCTCTCGGATGGGCGACGCTCCCCTGCGTGCGGCGCTGGGTCGACGGCCTCGCCGCCGCGTCGATCGTGGCCGCGGGTGCGATCGGCGTCGCGGGACCGGCAGCCGCCGACCCGCCACCGGCGTCGACTCCCGCTCCACCGCCGGTTGTGGTCGAGCTGGATCACCGCGACCGACCCGTACCGACCGACCAACCTCCCGTCACCGTGCGCAGCGGTCGCACCGGCGACACGGCGCCGTCGACCGCGCCACCGCGCGAGACGAGGCCGGTGCCGTTACCGCCATCCACGACCGTGCCGGACGCCCCGCCGACGACGCCGGCGCCGGCCGCGCCGCCGGCGCTGCACACTCCCCCGCCGGTGCCCAGCCTGGCGGGGGCGCCGCACACGGTGGTGCCCGGCGACCATCTGTGGTCGATCGCCGCCGACCATCTCGCGACGATCAGCGGGGGGCAGCCGGCCGACCTCACCGCCGCAGACATCGCGCCGTACTGGTTGCGCGTCGTCGAGCTCAACCAGTCGCGGTTGCGCTCCGGGAACCCGAACCTCGTCTACCCGGGCGAGGTCGTCGACCTTCCGCCGCTCTGACCGCGGCTCACGGGTCGCGAGGCAAGCCGAGCAGCCGCTCGGCGATCACGTTGCGCTGCACCTCGGTCGTGCCGCCCGCGATCGTGAGCGCCCGGTTGAACAGGAACCCGCGCACCCACATGGCGGCGTCGCCGTCGGACACCGCGCCCTCGGCACCGAGCAGCCCCAGGCCCACCTCCTGCACCCGCTGGTCGTGCTCGACGCCCAACAGCTTGCGCACCGCCGCCTCCGACCCGCTGGGG
This sequence comes from Actinomycetota bacterium, assembly GCA_046727875.1. Classification (GTDB taxonomy): domain Bacteria; phylum Actinomycetota; class Acidimicrobiia; order IMCC26256; family JACDBD01; genus JALZAA01. Next base: position 14,852 of record JBKPDN010000283.1, read on the forward strand.
TCGGCGCCCCCCAGCGCCTGCAGCATGAGCCGGAAGCCGAGCACGTTCAGCGCGTGCTCCTCGGCCACGAGCCCGCCCGCTTCGTCGAGCGCGATGCCGTCCTCCGCCAGCCCCGCCTCGTCGACGAGCTTCAGGACACCCTCGACGCCGTAGCCGATCGATGACCCGCTCCCCATGAATACGCGCTCGTTCGCGAGCGTCGTGCGGGCGGCGCGCCATCCGTCGTGCACGTCCCCGACCAGGCAGTCGTCAGGGATGAACACGTCGTTGAAGAACACCTCGTTGAACCACGCCTCACCCGTGAGCTCGCGCAGCGGCCGGATGTCGATCCCAGGGGTCTTCATGTCGAGCATGAAGTAGCTGATGCCGTCGTGCTTCGGGGCGTCGGGATTGGTCCGGGCGAGAAGGATCCCCCAGTCGGCGTCCTTGGCCATCGACGTCCATACCTTCTGGCCGTTGACGATCCAGCCGCCGTCGTCGCGGACGGCCCGGGTGGTGAGCGACGCGAGGTCGGATCCGGCACCGGGTTCGCTGAAGAGCTGGCACCACGCGACGTCGCCCCGCAGCGTGGCCGGGATCCAGCGCTCCTGCTGCTCCTTGGTCCCGTAGACCATCAGCGGCGGCAGCGCCCACGCGCCGACGCTGAGGTTCGCCCGTCGCACCTTCCCCTTGCGGAACTCCTCGTCGATGACGAGCTGCTCCAGCGCGCCCGCGTCACGCCCCCACGGCTTCGGCCATTGGGGTGCGAGGTAGCCGGCGCCGGCGATCTGGTGACGCTGCTCGACGGCGTCGAGCCCCTTGACCCCCGCGACGAACTCCCGCACCTCCTCGCGCAGCGACTCCGCCTCGGGCGGGAGATCGACTCCCAACCGCCGACGGACACCGGCGCGCGCGGCCTCAGCGGCACGCACACGCCACGCCGACGTCGGGCCGAGGAGCTGGCGCGTCACCATGGCGCGCTTCAGGTACAGGTGGGCGTCGTGCTCCCACGTGAAGCCGATGCCGCCGTGGACCTGGATGCAGTCCTTGGCGGCCCGGTACGACGCGTCGATCGCCAGGCTTGCCGCCGCGGCCGCCGTGAGCGGCGCGACGTCGAGCTCGTCGGCGGCGCGGGCGGCATCCCACACCGCCGCGCGCGCGAGCTCGGTCTCGGCGAGCATCTCCGCGCACTTGTGCTTCACGCCCTGGAACTGGCCGATGGGCCGGCCGAACTGCTCCCGGACCTTCGCGTACTCCGCTGCCGTGTCGACGCACCATTGGCCCACGCCGACACCCTCGGCCGCGAACACCACGGCGGCGAGGTCGCGCACGCGCTCGGTGTCGACGTCCTGCAGCCGGCGCGCAGGCGGGATCACCGCGCCGTCGACCCGCACCTCGCCGACCCGGCGCGTCGGGTCGACGCTGTCCTGCTCGGTGGCCGTGAATTGACCGGCGGTGAAGACACACCAGTCGTCGCCCGCCCGGGCGATCAGCACGCCGGCCAGGTGGGCCGAGGGCACCGCCCGCAACGTGCCGTGCGTCCGGAGCCCGTCGCCGTCAGGCTCGGCGTCGAGCCGCCCGTCGATCGCCACCGCCCCGGCGATCTCGCCCGACACGAGCTCGGGGACGATGTCGGCGGCGATCTCCTTGCCCGCCGCCTGCACGACGGCGGCCGCGAGCACGGTGGGAACGAACGGACCCGGCGCGCACGCCCGCCCCAGCTCCTCGAGCACCACCGCCAATTCGGGCAGCCCGTAGCCCTCGCCGCCGAGTGCCTCGTCGACGTGCAATCCGAGCCATCCCTGGGCGGCGAGCTCGGCCCAGAACGGCGGCAGCGTCTCCGCGTCGGCGTCGAGCAGCGCACGAGGGACGTCCGGCGCGCAGTGCCGCTCCACCCACCCACGCGCCGCCTGGCGGAGTGCTTCGTGCTCCTCCGTGATCCCGATCGGCAACAGAACCTCCCCGGTCGCCTCGCAAGCTCGGGCTCCTGCAGCGACGGTCGGCGAAACCGCCGTCGCCGCGCCGATCCTAGGCGCGGTGACACGAGCGTCATGTTTGGGCTCGTAGGCTCACGAAGGTGTCTCTGTTGCGGCGTGCGCGGACGCGGGGCTTCCCGCCGTCGGGGAACGGCGCGTCGTCCTTCCATCTCTCCTGGCGCGTCCCGCCCGATGCCCGCCATCTCGTCGCGGCCGCGGTCACCTTGGAGGTGGTCACCGCGCCGGCCGTCGAGCACCTCTACTTCTGGGCGCTGCAGGTCGGCTTCCCGGGCGCCGGCGCCGCGCACTTGGGGCTGCAATGGAACCACCGCCATCCCGGCTTCGGCGCCGTCAACTGGGGCGGCTACGCCGCGAACGGCTCGCTGCTCGACGGGACCGCGGCCGCGCTGCCGAGCACACCCGACGACCCGAATACCCGCGACTACCCGTGGGAGCCGGGGCGCGCCTACCGGCTTCGCGTGCACCACGCGGGTGAGAGCCGCTGGCGCGGCGAGGTGACCGACCTCGCGACCGGCGTCGCAACGGCCGTGCGCGATCTGATCGCGCCGTCCGAGTTCCTCGGCGAGCCGATGGTGTGGTCGGAGGTGTTCGCCCGGTGCGACGACCCGACGGTGACGGCGCGCTGGTCGGGCTTCGAGGTCGAGACCGAGCGCGGCGACCGCGTTGTCCCGCTCGCGCTCGTCGCGAACTACCAGTCACACGGCGACGGCGGCTGTGCGAATACGACCTCCGTGCCCAACGAACGGGGGCCCGTACTGCAGATCACGAATGCGGAACGCGTCACCCCGCAAGGAGCAGTGCTCCAGCTACTTTGACGTCATCGTCGATGCGGAGCGGGGCAGCTACTCGATCTCGCCCGCGACGCGGTTCAGCACGTCGGCGAGCTCCTTGGGCCGGCTGATCATGACGTCGTGACCAGCGTCGATCGTCACGACGTCGACGCCTCCGCCCGGGGAGTCGCGGAGGTGCTGCACGAGCACGTCCTGGTGCTCGGGAACGAGCGACTGGTCCTTGAGGAGCTTCACGAAGGTCTTGGGAAGATCGGATGGGATCCCGGCGCGCGACGTCGGCTCGGCGAGCACGACCGCGACCTCGGTGCCCGTGTGCTCCAGCACGAAGCGCGTCTGCTCTTCGTCCATGTCGTTGCAGAACATGGAGCGGATCGTCTGCTCATCGAGCCCGCCGATGGGGTTGTCACCGCCTCGGGTCGACTCATCCACTGCCCGCCGTGTCATGTCGCGTAGGTCCTCAGGGAGCGCCTCGATGGCGGACATGCCCTCGGGCGGCACCATGCACGAGACGTACACGAGCTGCTCGACCCGGTCGGGCTCGCGCCGCGCCACCTCTGAGATCGTGAGGCCTCCCATCGAGTGGCCGACGAGCACGAAGCGCTCGAACCTGGCAGCGTCGACGTCTCGCAGCACCGAGTCGACGAAGTCGCCGACGGTCAGCGAGCGCAGCTCGGGCGACGGCTCGAGGCGTCCCGGCCCGCCGCGGATCGACTTGGGCGGCAGGTCGACAGCCAACGAATCGCCGTCGAGCAGCGGCGTGAGCGGCTCCCAGCACCACGCGCCGTGCGCGCCGCCGTGTACGAGGACGATCGGGGCGGGCATCTCGTTAGACGATCTTCTCGCCGTCCTTGATGATCGAGATCGCCTGCGTCGGGCAGCCCTGGCCGGCGAGGAGGACCTTCTCCTCCGGTTGCGCGGCCGGATCGAGCACGATCGCCACACCGTCGTCGTCGAGATCGAACACTCCCGGTGCCCAGAACGAGCAGTTCCCCGAGCCCATGCAGACGTCGCGGTTGATCTCGATCTCCAGCGCCACGGCTCGTAGGGTAACGGGCATGACCACGACCGAGAAGCCGAAGCTCCACTGGAAGAAGAGCGAGACGCACGGGCTGCTTCCCGATCCCGAGCCCCGCGAGATCAAGTACACGATCGTCTCGGTCGACGACCACCTCGTCGAGCCGCCCGACATGTTCGAGGGTCGGCTCGGCCGGCGCTTCGAGGACCGCGCGCCCAAGATCATCGAGACCAGCGAGGGCCACGAGGTCTGGGAGTTCGACGGGAAGCTCTACTTCCAGGTCGGGCTCAACGCTGTCGTGGGCCGCAAGCGCGAGGACTGGAAGGTCGAGCCGACGCGCTTCGAGGAGATGCGCGCCGGCTGCTACGACATCGACGCCCGCGTCAAGGACATGGACATCAACGGCGTCTGGGCGGCGGTGAACTTCCCGTCGCAGATCACGGGCTTCTGCGGACGGGTGTTCTCGCAGTGCTCCGACCCCGAGCTCGGGCTCGCGGTCACGCAGGCGTGGAACGACTGGTTCGCCGAGGAGTGGCACGCGCCGTACCCCGAGCGCATCGTGCCGATGGGCATCACCTACCTCGGCGACCCGGAGCAGGGCGCCGACGAGATCCGGCGCAATGCGGAGCGCGGGTTCGTGGCCGTGACGCTTCCCGAGCAGCCGCACCGGGTCGACATGCCGAACCTGTTCTCCGGCTGGTGGGATCCGATCATCGCCGCGTGCGCCGAGACCGGCACGGTCATCTGCCTGCACGTCGGCTCGACGGGCGTGGCCGACATGCCGCCCGGCTCCCCGATGGTGCCGCTCGGCGCGACGCTGTTCGGGCAGCTGTCGCTCTCCGCGTGCGCGGAGTGGCTGTGGTCGGGCTACGCGGTGAAGCATCCAGATCTGAAGATCGCGATGTCCGAGGGTGGTATCGGCTGGGTGGCGATGCTGCACGACCGCCTCGAGAACATCGTCGACCGTTCCGGCTACGGCGACTACTTCCCGGGCAACCTCCGGCCTGCCGACGTCCTGCACCGCAACTTCTGGTTCTGCACGATCGACGATCCGTCGACGATCTGCACGCGCGACACCGTCGGCGTGGACCACATCATGTTCGAAACCGACTATCCGCACGGCGACGGCACGTGGCCCGACTCGCAGGCCGTGTTCGAGCGCTTCTACGGCGACCTGCCTACCGACGAGATCGCGATGATCAGCCACGAGAACGCAGCGACGCTTTTCCGGCACCCGATGCCACCGCCCGGCAGCCCGCACGCCGCCTGCCTGCGCCGCTGACGCCGCGAGACGCGGCCCGCACGAGCGAGCTCTGGGAAGTCGAGCGCGCTCGGCACGACCGCCCTGATCGACCCGCGCCCGTAGCCGGTGCGTCCCTCGTGCATCACTCTGTTGCTCGACGGACGCATCAGGACGGGTGGCCCAGAGC
>JBKPDN010000284.1:0-10394 GCA_046727875.1 Actinomycetota bacterium
TTGGCGGCGGCGAGCGGGTAGGTGTCGAACTGAGCGCGCACGTTCGCGTCGGCGGCGAGGGTCATGAACTCCTCTGCGTCACGCCGGGTCAGGTTGGCGACCGAGCGCAGCGACCGCTCGCGCCACAACAAGCCGTAGTCCATCGCCGGGATCGTGCTCATGTGGATGCCGGCCAGGCTCACAGTGCCCGCGGGCCGCACCGCGCGCAGTGCAACCGGCACGAGCTCGCCCGCGGGCGCGAACACGACGGCGCGGTCGCACGTCTCGGGCGGCAGCTCGTCGGCACGCCCGACCCACGCCGCGCCCAGCTCGCGTGCGAGCGCGCGATGCGCTTCGCCCCGGGTGAGCACGAAGACCTCGCAGCCCCAGTACCGCAGGACCTGCATGACCAGATGGGCGGAGGACCCGAACCCCATCAGCGCCACGCGCTCCCCCGGTTCGATCTCGGCGCGACGCAACGCGCGGTAGCCGACCGCGCCCGCGCACAGCAGCGGCGACGCCGCCTTGTCGTCGAGCGCGTCGGGGAGATGGATGGCGAAGTCCTCAGGGACGGTCACGGCCTCGGCATACCCGCCGTCGGCGGTCCAGCCCGTGAACGTGGCGTGCTCGCACAGGTTCTCCTCGCCGCGCCGGCAGTACTGGCAGACGCCGTCGGCCCAGTGCAGCCAGCACACGCCGACGCGCTCGCCGAGTTGCAGGCGCGTGCAGCCGTCGCCGAGGGCTTCGACCGTCCCTACGACCTGGTGGCCGGGCACGATCGGCAGCTTGGGAAGGTCGAGGTCGCCGGTGACGACGTGCAGGTCGGTGCGGCAACACGCGCAGACGTGCACGCGCAGGCGCACCTCGCCCGCCCCCGGCTCGGGCAGGTCACGCTCGACGAGCTGGAGCGGCGCGGCGTCGATCGGCGCCGCTCGCTCGAGCACCTGCGCCTTCATGGCCGCCTGCTCACGACACGACGAAGGTGGCCCAGCCCTTGATCGCGGTCCCGCCGGTCTGGCGCGTGCACACCAGCTCGAGGTCGACCCTGCGCTCGCCATCCTCCTCGTAGCGCTTCGTCACCTCGCCGGTACACGTGAGCGTGTCGCCGGGCCAGACCTGCTCGCGGAACTGGGCGCCGAAGCGGCGCACGTTCGCGGCGCCGAGCCAGTCGGTCGCGTACGTGGCGAGGATGCCCGCCTGGAGCATCCCGACCGAGAAGACGGTCGGGAACCCCGCGCTCTTGGCGTACTCCTCGTCGTGGTGGATCGGGTTGAAGTCGCCCGACGCGCCCTGGTAGCGGACGAAGTCCGTGCGGGTGAGCGGCCCGAAGTCGCGCGGCTCGGCCTTCGTGCCCTCGGCCACGTCGTCCCATGTCACGCCCATCGTCCTCACCCCTCCGTCGGCGGCTTACCGGTCTCGATGGCTGTGGAACGCATCTCGGCGACGAGGCTGCCCGCTTCGTCGCGGAACTCCTGGACGGTGACCACGAAGGTCATCGTGCCCCCGCGCTTGCCTTCCTTCTCGTAGATGTCGTCGACGCGCGCCTGGGACGTGAGGTTGGTGCCGGCCTTGGGCGGGGGCCCGTGGAACACGAACTCGCGCCCGCCGTCGAGGACACGCCGCATGTCGAGCTTGAGCGATCCCCACCTCGTCGCGCCGGGCGGGCTCCAGAACGTCGACGCCACGAGGAACGTCGGCGGCGAGACCGGGTCGGGGTCGTCGAGGTACTCGGGGTTCTGCGACTTCGTGGCCCGGGCGAACTCGCGCACCTTGCCCCGCTCGACGACCATCTCGAAGGGCTCGCCCTTGGCGCCGACCGCGCTCTTGTCGACCATCAGTCCGGTCCTTCCTCCAGAAGCTTGCGGAACGCCGCCTCGTCGAGAATCGGCACCCCGAGCTGCTCGGCCTTGGCCAGCTTCGAGCCGGGATTCTCGCCCACGACGACGTAGCTCGTCTTCTTGGACACGCTGTTGGGGACTTTGCCGCCGCGGGCCTCGATCTCGGCCTGCGCCTCTTCCCTGCTGAAGCCTTCGAGCCCACCGGTGAGGACGAACGTCAGGCCGGTGAACGTCTGCTCGACGTCGGGCGCGGCGGCACGCGTCGGGCCCTCGAAGTTGACGCCTGCCTGCCGCAGCTTCTCGACGAGCTGACGCGTTCGCTCGCGGGCGAAGAACTCGTGCACGCTCTGGGCGACGATGGGCCCGATCCCCTCGACGTGCGTGAGGTCCTCGGCCGAAGCGTCGAGGATCCGGTCGAAGTGGCCCATCTCACGAGCGAGGTCCTGGGCCGTCGCGCCGCCGACGTTCGGAATGCTCAGGCCGACGAGCAGCCGCGCCAACTGCTGCGACTTCGACGCTTGGATGTTGTCGACGAGCTGCTGCGCGGACTTCTCGCCGATGCGCTCGAGCTTCACGAGGCGTTCGACGTCGAGCCAATAGATGTCGGCCGGGTCGGAGAGCAGGCCGGCGTCGATGAACTGACGGACGCGCTCCTCACCGAGGCCGTCGATGTCCATCGCCGCCGCGAAGTGCACGATTCGACCCCATCGCTGGGACGGGCAGTCGACGTTGACGCAGTTGGTCGCCGCTTCGCCCTCGGCGCGCACGAGGGGCTGCCCGCACGCCGGGCAGTCCTTCGGGAACTTCCAGCGTCGCAGACCCTTGCGCCGCTTCGCGAGCACGGGCCCGACGACCTCGGGAATCACGTCGCCCGCCTTGCGCACGATCACGGTGTCGCCGATCCGCACGTCCTTGCGAGCGACCTCGTCCTCGTTGTGCAGCGTCGCCTGCGAGACCGTCGACCCGCCGACGAACACCGGCTCGAGCTGCGCGAAGGGGGTGGCGCGCCCGGAACGGCCGATGCTCACCATGATGTTGCGCAGGAGGGTCGTCTTCTCTTCGGGCGGGAACTTGTACGCGATCGCCCAACGCGGCGCCTTGCTCGTCGCCCCCAGCTCCTCGCGCTGGCCGAGGTCGTCGACCTTGACGACGACACCGTCGATCTCGTAGCCGAGGTCGTGACGCAGCTCGAGCATCCGCTCGGAGAACGCGTACACGTCGTCGAGCGACTCGAACCGGGTGATCCTGTCGTTCACCGGGAACCCGAGCTCGCGCAGCCAGTCGAGCGTCTCCGTGTGCGTGCGAAGCCGCGGGCCTCCCTCCTTGACGCCCGGCTGGTAGCAGTAGATCTCGAGCGCACGCTGCGCGGTGATACGCGAGTCCTTCTGGCGCAAGCTTCCAGCGGCGGCGTTCCGCGGATTCGCGAACAGCCGACCTTCGGCTTCCTCCTGGCGCCGGTTGAGTGCTTCGAATGCCTTGATCGGCATGAACACCTCGCCCCGCACCTCGAGCCGCGCGGGTACGCCCTTCCCGCGCAACTCCTTGGGGACGGATTTGATGGTCGCGACGTTGGGTGTGACGTCCTCGCCGACGTACCCGTTGCCGCGTGTGGCCGCCCGCACGAACTTGCCGTCCTCGTACAGCAGGGACACCGCGAGCCCGTCCATCTTGGGCTCGCACACGAAACGGACCGGGTCGGTGATCTGGCGCTCGATGCGCTTGCCCCACGCGAGGAGGTCCTCGAGGCTGAAGGCGTTGTCGAGCGACAGCATCGGCAGGACGTGCTGGACCTCGGCGAACGTCGTGGCGGGGGCCGCGCCCACCTGCTGCGTCGGCGAGTCGGGCGTGACCAGCTCGGGAAACTCGGACTCCAGCCCCTCGAGCTCCCGGTAGAGCTCGTCGAACTCGGCGTCGGAGACCTCGGGGGCGTCGTCCTGGTAGTAGCGCTCCCGGTGGTACCGGACGAGGTCGCGCAGCTCCTTGACGCGACCCTCGATCTCGGACGGCACAGCCACGAGCTGATGCTACCGACGGGTTGTGACGGTCAAGTCCGGTGCCGCCGGGCGTCGATCAGGTCGAGCTGGGCGGCGACGAGGTTTCCGGAGTGCTCGGCGGGCCGCTGGTCGTCGGCGGCGGCGCGCTCGTGGTGGCGGGCGTCGCGGTGGACGGGGGCGATGTCTGCGGGGGCTGTGTCGCCGGCGTCGTCACCGCCGTGCTCGGGACGCTCGACGTGGTCGTGTTGCCGCCCCCGCCCCCGCTGGTGAACGCGAGGGCGACCAACACCACCAGCGCGAGCACGATGACAACCACGATGCCGGCGACGAGCAGCCGCATCATCCGCGCCCGCTTCTCCTCCTCCGGCGTGGGACCCGTGGCGGCGGCCACGCCCGCGGGCGCCGCCGCCGCGGCCGGCGCGGCGGAACGCGGCATCGCCTGCGTGGCGTCGTAGGCGCCCGGCGCCGCGGTCGGATCGTCGACGATCAGGCCCGTGACGGCCTCGTCGTCGGCGCCGGCGTCCTCCTCGACACGTGTGCCGCAGCGGGGGCAGAAGGTCGCGCCCGGCGCGAGCGGCTCGTCGCACACCCGGCAGCGCTCGGGCCCGTTCGTCACCTCAGGCTCCGAGCGTGAGCCGCGCCGCGATCGCCTGGTCGTGGGCCCGGTCGGCGAGCTCGCGGGCCAGGCGGAGCGTGCGCTCGGCCTGCGTCGGACCGTGGCCGGCGAGCCCGCACGCCGGGGTGATGATGCTCTGCGTGCGGATCCGGACCGGGTCGCAACCCCGCCGCGTCAGCTCGCACCAGACTCCCACGAGCGCGCGCCACAGCGGCTCGACCGACTCGCCCACGGGCCGGTCGGTCGGGACGGCACCCCACGCGATCCAACCGTCGGCGTCGAGATGACGGGCGAGGACGTCAGCGTCATCGACGAGGTCGGCGCCGACCTCGACCCCGAGCACCTGCGGTCCGGCTTCGAGCGCGAGGCGCGGGTCGCCGGCGCCGCACACGTGCACCCCGGACGGGCAGGCGGGCGCGGCGAGCGCGCCGGACAGGACGTCGACGGCGGCTTCGTGCTCCAGCGGCGCGTTCGGACGGCGCCACGCGACGAGCGCGGGCTCGTCGAAGAACAGCACGAGCGATGAGCCGGGAAGGCGCGCCTCGACGAGCTCCTCGACGGAGATCGCCCACGCGCGCGCCGCCTCGCCGCCGCGCCGGAACGCCTGCGCAGCGGGGAGTCCGGCGTCCATCAGTGCGACACCCAGCGTCAACGGACCCGCGATCTGCACCTTGACGCGCGGCGGCTGCCGGCCATTCCGCGCCACGTCGAGGAACGACAGAAGGCCGCCGTGCGCGTCGGCGTCGAACGTCGCCACCGGCGGGGTGTTCGTGACACCGTCGACGGTGATCGAGCCATCGCCGCCGATCGTCACCTCGGGGAGGGCGCGCGCCCACTGCGCGACCATCCCTTCGAGGGGCGTGCGCATCGGGAGCTGCGGCGCGGCGGGAAAGCGCGGGTGCGCGTCGAGCACGAGCGTGGCGGCCGCGTGCGGATCGGTGTGCGGAAGGCTTCCGATTGCGGTGGCAACTGCCGGCACGAGCGGCGGTGCTTCGAGGGCGGCGGCCATGAGGCCCGTAGTATACGAAGCGTTCCCGAAGCCCCCGGAGGCCGCTCGCGCCGATGACGCTGTGGTTGGTGCGGCTGGCGTGGGCGTCACTCCCGGTCACAGCCGGGCCCGCCGCGGGTGACGCGCTCGACGGCTGGTCCACACCGCCGCGCACACTCGCGGAGGTGTTCCTGTGGTCGGCGTGGGTTGCCGCGCTGGTTGCCTTGCTCGCGCCGCGGCCGCTCGGGCTCACGGTCGTACGAGTGGTGGCACCGTCGTTGGTTGTGCTCGCGGCGATCGTCCTCGCGACCGGCAGCGCCGACGCCGCGGCCGCAGTTGTGGGGCTCGTCGCGACCGTCGTCGCAGGTGTGCTCGCGCTCGCGCTGCCCTCGGTCTCGCTGGCGTGCGCCAACGGCGTCGCGTACGGGGACGAGCGCCGCTATCCGCTGCGGACACCGCCCGTCCTGTGGCTGGGCCTGCTGCCCCTCGCCTCCCTGCTCGTCGCGGCCGGTCTCGTGAGCGGACCGCTGCTCCTCGCCGACGGCCGGATCGCGGTGGGGATCGCGGCCGTCGTCGTGGGCTTTCCGGCCGCCGCGCTCGCGGCGCGATCGCTCCACAGCTTGTCGGGTCGGTGGGCGGTGCTCGTCCCCGCCGGCCTGGTGCTCGTCGACCCGCTGACGCTGCCCGACCCCGTCTTGTTCCTGCGCGAGCGCATCGAAGCCCTGCAAGCGGTGCCACGACGCCACCCCGTCGGGACCGACGTGCTCGACCTGCGACTCGGCGCGCGGGGCGGATCGGTCGAGATGCGCCTCGATCATGCCGTCGAGTTCCTGCAGACCCGGCGCGGGTTGCGCGGGTCGAGCGCGACAAATGCCACCGAGATTTGCTTCGTCACGGTCGACAGCCCGGACCTGCTCCTGACCGCCGCGTCACGCCGCATCCGAGTCGCCTGACGATCAGCGCAGCGCAACGTACGCGACGAAGGCGGGGTACGCCGCGAGTAGGGCGATGGCGCCGACGCGCCCGAGTCGGCCGCGGGGCGCGGCGAGCGCGACGACAGCGGCGAGCGCGGCCAGCATGATGACGAGCGGCCCGTGCAGGAGATCCGCGTCTGCGATCGACAGCGGGCGGACGAGCGCGGCCGCGCCGAGGCTCATCGTGGCGTTATACGCGAACGAGCCAACCACCGCCGCGACGACGGCCTCGGTCACGCCGCGACGGGCTGCCGACCACGCGAGGACAACGAGCTCGAGCGTCGTCGCGAAACCGACGAGGGTGAGGCTGAGGTTGGTCTGGGTCGATTCGATGTCCGAGATCGATCGGATCGCCTCGACGAGCACGATCGAGCCGACCGCGAGCGCCGCCACGCCTACGAGCACCAGCGCGAGCTCCCGTCCGACGCGCCGCGGAGGCGCGCCGTCTTCCGTCTCGCCCAGCTCGGCAACTTCCCCGAGCGCCGGCGGCCGTCGCTCGCGCAGCCAGATCGCCGCGACGTACCCGACATAGAGGGCGACGAGCAACGCGCCCGCGACCCGGCCGACGCGACCGTTCCAGGCGACGACCGCGGCCACGGCGCCGAGCGGAAGCGCAAGCAACGCGTAGCGACGCACCCGGCGTCCGAACGGCAGCGCCGCGACGAGTGCTCCGACCGGCAGCGCGATCAGGCACATCGCGACGTTCGCGCCGATGACATCGCCGAAGGCGATCGCCGGCGCCTTGCGCAGCGACGCAGTGACCGTCGTGGCGAGCTCCTCCGGCTCGGCTCCGGCGAGGAGCAGGGCGAGCGCGAAGGCGCTGACGCCGAGCCGGCGTGATGCGACCTCGAGATGCTCGGCGAACAGCTCCGCGCCACCGACGACGAGCGCGACACCGCCCGCGAACGCCACGACGGCGATGACCGTGGCCATTCGCGGCGACGCTACCGTTCCGCCTCAGGGTCGCGGTCGTCCCGAGCGACCACGTCGATCCCGAGGCGCTCCCCTAGGTCACCAAGGGTTCACGGCCGCGAAGAGTCTTAGCGCTTCCCCGATGCGTGCGGTGGGAGCCAAATAGTCCCCCTACGCACGCATCGAGAGATCAGGTCGCGATGCCGCCGCCGAGGAGCGTGTCGGCGTCGTAGAGCGCGATCACCTGGCCCGGAGCGACCCGAGGCTGGGGCCGGTCGAAGCGCACAGCGTTCCCGTCGAGACGGCCGGGCACCGGCGTCCCGTGCGCCCGCACCTGCACATCGAGGCGCGCGTGGGGGTGGGGGACGTCGCCCACGAAGCGCAGGTCGCGAACCTCGACGCCGTCGCGTAGCAAGTCCTTGCGGTCGCCGAGGACGACGGTCGCGGTCGACGCGTCGAGGTCGACGACGTACTTGCGCTCGCCGGTGGCGACACCGACGCCCCGCCGCTGCCCGATCGTGAATCGGGTGACGCCGTCGTGCGCGCCCAGCACGGCGCCGCTGCGATCGATCACGGCACCGGGACGGGCGCCGGTGCGCTCGGCCACGAACCGCTGGCGGTCGCCGCGGGTGATGAAGCAGACGTCCATGCTGTCCGGCTTGGCTGCCGTGCGCAGCCCGAGCTTCGCCGCGTGCTCGCGTACGCGCGCCTTCGTGAGCTCGCCCACCGGGAGCAGCGTCCGGCGCAGCTCGGTCTGGCCCAGCATGTAGAGGACGTACGACTGGTCCTTGGCCGCGTCCCTTCCTCGCCGCAGGCGCCAGCGGCCGGCGGCGTCGCGCTGCACGCGGGCGTGATGGCCGGTCGCGACGGCGTCGAAGCCGAGGGCGTCGGCTCGCTCGAGCAGGCGGCCGAACTTGATCGACCGGTTGCAGTCCACACAGGGGTTGGGCGTGTGGCCGCCGGCGTAGGCATCCACGTACGGCGCGATCACGCGCGCGTCGAAGTCGTCGGTGAAGTTGAAGACGTAGTGCGGAACGCCGAGCTGCGCCGCGACCCGCCGGGCGTCCTCCACGTCGGCGGCGCTGCAGCAACCGGAATCGGACGCGCCGCCCCACAGCTTCAGCGTCACCCCGGTGACGTCATGGCCGGCGTCGCGGAGCAGCGCGGCCGCGACCGACGAGTCGACGCCGCCGCTCATCGCGACCATGACCCGGATCGGTGTGCTCATCGGGAGGCGGGCGACGCCACCGCCGGCCGGAGCTGGTCGACGGCGCGCGGGATGACGTCCAACGCCGTGTCGATATCGGCGTCGGTCGACGAGTAGCCGAGGCTCAACCGGATCGACGCCAGCGCGGCCTCCCGGGGCAGGCCCATGGCCGCCAGCACGTGCGACGGCTCGGTGGCACCCGACGTGCACGACGAGCCCGCCGCGGCACACACGCCGTCGCGATCGAGCGCAACAAGGAGCGTCTCGGCTTCAACACCCGGGAAGCCGATGTGGCAGTTGCCCGCGACCTTGCGCGCCGGGTCTCCGTTCACGAACGAATCGGGGACGCGGTCGGAGAGCCCGGTGGCGAGCCGGTCGCGCAGCGCCCGGATCCGAACGACCTCGGCGGCGTGGCGCTCGCCGGTCAGGGTCAAGGCGGCGGCCATCGCCACGGCGCCGGCAACGTTGGCGGTGCCGGAGCGCAGCCCCCACTCCTGCCCGCCGCCCTCGACGAGCGGCTCGACGCGGGCGCCGCGGCGGCGAACGAGCGCCCCGACACCCTTGGGCCCGCCGAACTTGTGCGCCGACACGGAGACAAGGTCGGCGCGTCCTGCCGCGTGGGCGACGTCGAGCCACGGCACCGCCTGCACGGCGTCGGTGTGGAGCGCGGCGCGGGGCGCGCGAGAGCGCACGACCTCTGCGATCTCGTCGAGCGGCTGGATGGTCCCCACTTCGTTGTTGACGAGCATCACGGAGACGACGACGGTCCGGTCGTCGAGCGCGTCGGCCAGGACATCGAGGTCGACGATGCCGGCGGCGTCGACGGGGACACGCGTCACGCGGAAGCCGTCGCGCTCGAGCCGGTCGCAGGGTGCGAGCACGCCCTTGTGCTCGAACGCAGTCGTGATGACGCCGTCGCCGGCCCCGGCATCCTGGGCGGCCCGGGCGGCGCCCTTCACCGCGAGGTTGTCAGCCTCCGTGCCGCCGCCGGTGAGCACGACCTCCGCCGGCTCGGCCCCCAGCGCGGCCGCGATGCGCTCCCGGGCGTGCTCGAGCGCGGTCTTTGCAGCCCGGGCGCCCGCGTGCGCGCCCGACGGGTTGCCGAACGTGTCCGTGAGGAACGGCTCCATCGCGGCAATCGCCTCCGGATACATAGGTGTCGTCGCCGCGTAGTCGAGATAAGGCACGAGTTGGAGTGTACGAGCCGGGCGACGTCCCGATTTCGGGGTTCGGTGACATCCTGGGAGCGATGGACGCGCGCCGTGACGGCCGGCCGGCGGTGGCGGTCATCGCCATCACGGCGTTGCTCGCGGCGGGGGCCGTGTCGGTGGTCGCGGCGCCGAAGCGGCGGGTGATCCTGTACGGCGACTCGCTGGCGTCGGAGTCTCGCGACTGGTTCAGCTTCGCGATGCAAGAGGGCGGCGGGGCGGACGTCGTGGACCGCACACTCGGTGGAACGGCCATCTGCGACTGGCTGGACAAGATGCGCGGCGACGCCCACGACTTCCACCCGTCGGCGGTCGTGCTCGAGTTCGTCGGCAACAACGTGACCGACTGCGTCCAGGGTCCCACCGGACCGCTCACCGGGTCTGCACTCGTCGCGCGCTACCGCGACGACGCCCGCACCGCGACGGCGATCTTCGCCGGCCTCGGAGCCCGCGTGTACTGGGTGGGCGCGCCGACGGTGGCGCCCGCGTCGCCGACCACTGCCGCCGACATCACGGACGTGCGCCGCGCCGAGGCGACGGATGCCGGCCGGTGGACGTTCGTGCAACCTCCCTTCGACCGGGTGGCGTACGTCGACGCGGGCCAAGCCGTGCTCGATCACGGCATGTACACCAGGACGTTGCCGTGCCTCCCCAGCGAAGGCGCGGACGACGGCTGCG
>JBKPDN010000285.1:0-5343 GCA_046727875.1 Actinomycetota bacterium
CTCGTGAACAACGCCGCAATCACGTTCCCCGGCGACCTCGACGTGCCGCTGAGGCGCTACGACCTGATGATGGCGGTGAACTTGCGCGCTCCCTTGGTGGCCGCGCACGCGGCCGTTTCGCACATGCGCGAGCAGGGAGAAGGCGCGATCCTCAACGTCTCCTCCGCCGCCGCGCTCACCTACATCCCGGGGCTCATGGTCTACGGCATGTCGAAGATCGCCATGGAGCACCTCACGGTGTCGCTCGCCGCCCAGCTCGGCCCCGACCGGATCGCGGTGAACACGTTCCGCATCGACGTGCCGGTGGCGTCGGAGGGCTTCGTGGCCAACCTCCCAGACGTCGACCACTCCGACTGGGAGCCGACCTCCGTCCCCGCCGAGGGCATCGTCTGGATGCTGGAGCAGCCGCCGTCGTACACGGGCCACAACGTCGGCATGGTCGAGCTGCGGCGCGAGCAGGGGATCATGGCCCCTCGGGTCCCTTAGGCCGTCGTACGTACGTGGTACATCAATAGGTGTGACCGAGCCCCGACCGCCCCGCGACGTGCAACGGCGACGCCTCTACCTCGCCGAGACGCCGCTGCCGACCAGCCCCCTCCCGGGCCTCGACGCGTGCGCGGCCTACGCCGACCGGGTCGTCGGGACGCTGTGGTGGGAGGCCCGATTCCCCAACCGGGGCCTTGGGAACGTCCCGCGCTTCCGGCCCGGCCACGGCGCCCGCCAGGCGTTCTTCGCGACCGACGAGCGCGGCATGTCCATCACCCTCCCCCGCCGGTACCGCACGAAGGGCGTCGTGCTCCACGAGCTCGTCCACTGGGCGCTCACCGACGACGCCGACCTCCCGAACCACGGCCGCACGTTCGCCCGGCTGCTCCTCGACGCCACGACCGAGTTCCTCGGGAACGAGCGCGCGGGCACATTGCTCGAGTCGTACCGCGAGCACGGCGTGCGCGTCGCGCGCCCGCCTCGGCTCGGGCCCGACCACCGGTTGCACTACGGATGGGACGAGCGCCTCCGCCTCGGGAAGGGCAAGACGCTGGCTGTGCTGTACACCACGCGCAGCGACGAGCCGATCGCGACCACCGGCGTGTTCGAGGGCTACGAGCGCGGCGCGTCGGTGCTGCGGGTGCGGGTCGGCGCCGCGGCCCGCCCGATGCGCGTCCCGGCCGCGAGCGTGTGGGACGTCCGCCCCGTGTCGTAGCCCACTTGCATTCGGGGAAGGCTCAGGGGCGCTCTACGACCCTGCCGCGGCCGAGAACGGTGAGGTCAGGAGAGGCGCTCGACGATCATCGCCATGCCCTGACCGCCGCCGACGCACATCGTCTCGAGGCCGACGGTCTTGCCGGCGTCCTCGAGCCCGTTGAGCAGCGTCGTCATGATGCGAGCACCGGTCTGGCCGAACGGGTGACCGAGGGCGATCGCGCCGCCGTTCACGTTGAGCTTGTCCCAGTCGATGCCGAGATGACGGGCGGACGGGATCACCTGCGCCGCGAACGCCTCGTTGATCTCGACCAGGTCGACGTCGTCGATCGTCATGCCGGCGCGTCCCAGCGCCTGCCTGCTCGCCTCGATGGGCCCGAGACCCATGATCTCCGGGTTGAGCGCGGTCACGCCGCTCGACACGATGCGCGCGAGGGGCGTGATCCCGAGGTCGCGGGCGCGGGTGTCGCTCATCACCACGACCGCTGCCGCGCCGTCGTTGAGCGGGCACGCGTTCCCGGCCGTGACCTTGCCGTCGGGACGGAAGACGGGCTTGAGCTGCGCCAGCTTCTCGAC
Source organism: Actinomycetota bacterium (assembly GCA_046727875.1). Classification (GTDB taxonomy): domain Bacteria; phylum Actinomycetota; class Acidimicrobiia; order IMCC26256; family JACDBD01; genus JALZAA01. The sequence continues at coordinate 1,777 of JBKPDN010000285.1, forward strand.
CGTCGTGTCGGGGCGCGGGCCGTCGTCCTTGGCGATCACACGACCGTCGGGTAGCTCGACGCGAGTGATCTCGCGCTCGAAGAAGCCCCGCTCCTGTGAGCGGACGGCGCGGTTCTGCGACAGGGCCGCGAACTCGTCCATCTCCTCGCGCGAGACGTCCTCGAGCTCGGCGACGTTCTCGGCCGTCTGCCCCATCGCGATGTAGACGTCGGGGTAGCCGTCCGGCGGGTCCCACGCTCCCTGGCCGCCCTCGGAGCGCTTCTTGCTGCGCAGGCCGGCGTCCTGGAACTTCGGGTTCTGGGTGTCGGGCCAGCTGTCGGAGTTCCCGTTGCCGAACCGACTCACGCACTCGACACCGGCGGCCACGAATGCGTCGCCCTCACCGGCTTTAATCGCGTGCGATGCCATTCGGATGGTCTGCAGCGACGACGAGCAGTATCGGGTGATCGTGCAGCCGGGCACGTCGTGCAGACCGGCGAGCACGCTCACCACACGACCCATGTTGAAGCCCTGCTCGCCGCCCGGGAGGCCGCACCCCAGCATGAGGTCGTCGATCTCGCTTCGGTCGAGCTCCGGCACCTTGTCGAGCACCGCCTGCACGAGGGTCGTCGCGAAGTCGTCGGGTCGCAGGTCGACGAGCGACCCCTTGAACGCACGGCCGATCGGGCTGCGGGCGGTAGCAACGATCACGGGCTCGGGCATCGGGCGCCTCCGGACGGCTCGCGGGACTTCGACGTTACCCGACCACGAAATAGGGTCCGTCGTGGCCACCGCGGCGACGGCGGCTCTGCTGACCGTCGCCGCAAAGCCGGAGCCTGCGACGGCGACAAAGCTCGCGCCGAGGAGGGGCATGCAAGAGGGGAGCCGGAAGGCGATCGCAGCCGCGTTCCTGGCCAACCTCGGCATCGCCGTCGCCAAGTTCGCCGGCTTCGCAGTCACCGGCGCGGCCTCGCTGCTCGCCGAGGCGATCCACTCCGTGGCCGACACCGGCAACCAGGCCCTGCTGTTCCTCGGTGGCCGACGCGCCCGGCAACGCCCCACAACCGAACACCCCTTCGGGTTCGGCCAGGAGCGCTACTTCTGGGCGTTCATCGTCGCGCTGACCCTGTTCTCCCTCGGCGGGCTGTTCGCGGTGGTCGAGGGCATCGACAAGCTCGTGAACCCTCACGAGCTGGAGTCGTTCCCGATCGCCCTGGCGGTGCTCGGCGTCGCCGTCGTGCTCGAAGCGCTCTCGTTCCGAACCGCGGTCAAGCAGGCGGGCGCGGTGCGCGGGGACGCGTCATGGTGGCAGTACATCCGGCGCTCCAAGAGCCCGGAGCTCCCCGTGGTGCTCCTCGAGGACACCGGCGCGCTGCTCGGACTGTTCCTCGCCCTGGTGGGCGTGACGGCAGCCGAGGTCACCGGCAACTCACGCTGGGACGCGCTCGGCAGCATCGGCATCGGGATCTTGCTCGGTGTCATCGCGATCGTGCTGGCGACCGAGATGAAGAGCCTGCTGATCGGCGAGTCCGCGTCCGCCCATCTCGAGGACGCGATTCGGTCGGCCATGGTCGACGGGCACGAGGTGCAGCGGGTGATCCATCTGCGCACGATGCACCTCGGCCCGGAAGAGCTGCTCGTCGCGGCGAAGCTCGAGATCGACGCGCCGTCGGTGGCCGATCTCGCACGGGCGATCGACGCGGCCGAGGCGCGCGTCCGCGCCGCGGTCCCGATCGCACGAGTGATCTACGTCGAACCCGACATCTACCGGTCCGACGCCGTCGTAGACCAATGACCGTCGCGCATCACGTACGGGCGCACAACGCCGCGACCCAGTCGGAGAACAAGATCCACCACGACGACGTCGCCCGCCGGTACGGCTTCCAAGGTGGGCTCGTTCCCGGAGTCACGGTGTACGCCTACATGACCCAGCCGGTCGCGGCAACGCTCGGACACCCGTGGCTCGAACGCGGGACCATGGCAGCGAGGTTCGTGCGGCCGTGCTACGAGGGCGACGACGTCACCGTCGACCTCACGACGACCGACACGGGAAATGACGACCAGCTCGTCGAGCTGACTGCCCGTCGCGCCGCAGACGAGGTCATCGCGACCGCCACGGCGACGCTTCCGGCGCGCCCGCCTGAGGCCCCGCCCGTCGACGAGTACCCCGCCGCTCCGCTGCCCGACGAGCGCCCGAGAGCGACTCGCGACACGCTCGCCGCGATCAGCACTCTGGGCTCGTGGGCGGCGACGTTCCGCGCCGACCACGCGCCCGCGTTCCTGGACGAGTTGGGCGACGGCCTCGCCCTGTACCGCGAGGACGGGATTGCGCACCCCGGCTACCTGCTGCTCGCCGCCAACGCCATCCTCGTCGCCAACGTGCGGCTCGGACCGTGGATGCACGTCGGGAGCAACGTCACCGCCTTCGGTGTCGTCACCGACGGCGAGCGGGTCTCCACGCGGGGTCGGGTCGCTCGCCTCTTCGAGCGCAAGGGCCACAGCTTCGCCGAGCTGGACCTCCTGCTCGTCGCCGACGACACCCGCCCGGTGCAGCACGTCCGCCACACGCTCATCTACGAGATGGGCCGCCCCGGCTGACCCGACGCCGCGGGACGCTCGTCAGCCGTCGAGCCGGCGCAGGTCCGCGATGTACCGCTTGCCGTTCTGCACGTACTGGGCCGCGTTGCGGGCGATGTCGGCGCTGTCGGCGGCCCCCTCGCGCACCCGGGCGGGGACGCCGACGGCGATCGCTCCCGCCGGGACGTCCATGCCGTTCGGGACCAGCGCCGCCGCGCCGACGAGCGCGCCCGAGTGCACGCGTGCCCGGTGCAACACGACCGATCCCGTGCCGACCAGCGCGCCGTTGTCGACGACGCAACACTCGAGGTGGGCGAGGTGCCCGACGACGCAGTCGTCACCGATGAGCGTGTCGAGCTCGGCCGTGCAGTGGATCACCGCGCCGTCCTGGATCGACGTGCGCGCACCGACCACGATCGTGCCGTAGTCACCCCGCAACACCGCCTGGGGCCAGATCGTGCTCTCCTCGCCGATCGTGACGTTGCCGATGATCGTGGCGTCGGGGTGCACGAAAGCGGACGCGGCAATGTCGGGGACCGACGCGCCCAGCGCATAGACCGGCATGCCGGTACCGTAGCGGCGTGCTGGATCCCGACATTCTGGCGACGCACACGGATCGGATCGACCGCGACGGGTACACAATCCTCGAGGGCGTCATCGAGCCCGAGCTGCGAGGCTCGTTGATCGACGATCTCGTCCGGCTCGAGCGCCTGTACGACGTCCGGCCTTCGGACAATGGCTTCGAGGGCACGAAGACCGTCCGCATCTACAACCTGCTGGCGTACGGGAAGCTCTACGAGGCGATCCCGGTACACCCGAGCGTGCTCCCCGTCGTCGAGGGCGTGCTCGACGACGGCTGCCTGGTCTCGTCGCTGTCGTCGATCGGCATCGGTCCCGGCGAGTCGGCGCAGCCGATCCACGCCGACGACCAGCTGATCCCGCTCACGAAGCCGCACGTGCCGACGGTGTGCAACACGATGTGGGCACTCACCGACTTCACCGAGGCCAACG
>JBKPDN010000286.1:0-8338 GCA_046727875.1 Actinomycetota bacterium
GGCCGCGCGCGCGGGCTCGGGGTCGTCCGGACTGACGAACGCGAGCCGACCGCCGGCGCGCAGTGCGCGCGCGAGGACGCCGAAGGCGGCGTCGGAGTCGACGAACCTCGACAGCGTGGATCGGCTCATCACGACGTCGAACCGCAGCGGCCCGAAACGGTGCGTGCGCGCGTCGGCATGCACGAAGCCCACGTTCGCCAGGCCCGCCTCCGCGGCGCGGCGCCGGGCCCGGTCGACCATCGAGGCCGACGCGTCGACGCCGAGCACGAGGCCCCGGGGCCCGACGCGCCGCGCGGCCTCCAGCGTGGCGGCGCCGTCATTGCAGTCGACGTCGAGGACGCGATGGCCCGACCGGAGACCGGCCACCTCGCCCAGCGTGTGCCCGAGCGATGCGGTTCCGGTGATGCCGAGGGTCGAGGTCATGCAGCGCTCCGTCCTCGCCTGTCGTCGCTGTCAGTTACATGTGTATTTGACATACCTGTGTTTGTCAACTACGTTCCCGGGCATGGGCCGAGGACGACGGCGCGGAGAAGGACGAGGACCGGGAGGGTTGGGCGCCCGGCACCACGGGCGCGGTGTCCGCTGCCGATGGAGCCCGTCGCCGGGCGCGTGGGAGGTGCACGCCAGGGTCGAGCGCTACGTCGAGCCCGCGCTGCTGCTCCTCCTCCGCAACGGCGAGACGCACGGGTACGACCTCGCCGAGTCGCTCGCCGATCTTGCGCCCGACGAGACCGTCGACCTCGGCAACCTCTACCGGCTGCTGCGCTCGCTCGAGGCCGAGGGCGTGGTCACGTCGCGCTGGCGCGACGACCTGCCCGGCCGCGTCAAGCGCACGTACGAGCTCACCGACGACGGGCGCCGGCTCCTCGATACCTGGGCCGACGCGCTGCGCAAGACGGGTGACACGATCGCCGCGTTCCTGCGGCGCTACGAGGAAGGAGCCACGAAGTGAGAGCAGACCACCGCACGATGCGCGACGAGTTCCGGCGGATGCGGCGCGTCCATCGGGCGCGACGCAAGTACGACGACTACCGGTGGTGGCGCGGTGAGGACGACGTCACCGCGCTCGAGGACCTCCAGCGCGACCTCGAGGAGGCGGCCGCCGACGTCGCCGAGCGCATCAAGCGGCTGCGCGCGTCAGCGGAGATCTAATTCTCCCGGTCTACGAGGTGGCGCGGCGCGGTGCCAGGATGCCGTGGCGCGTCATCGAGCGGCGGAACCAGATCGTCGAGACCACGATCGCGCCCCCGGTCAGTCCCCACGAGACGAGCGTCTTGGCGACGAGGAACGTCGCCAGGGACTGGCTGAACAACAGCCACAGTGTGAGGGACGCGTTCGCGAGCTGCGTGAACGCCCACAACAACGTGATCCGCAGGAAGAACTGGCGGACGGGTGTCTGCGCGAGCACGCCGGACGGGATCGGACAGAAGTCCCGGGCGAGGCGCTCGGCGAGCGGTCGGCCCAGTGGCACCGACAGCAGAAACGCGGCGGCGACGAGCGCCGTGCCCAGTGTCGGCTGGAGGAAGTAGACGACCACGCTGCCGGAGGCCACGGCGACGGCCGTCCGAGCGGTGATGGTGACCGCCGCGAGCAGCAGGATCCCCGGGACGCGCTGACCGGTGACGAGCCGGCGGCCGACCGCGACGTACGTCCACCCCAGGCCGACGAGCACGGCGCCCCACACGCCGACGAAGTGCAGCATGAGCAGGAACAGCGCGAGCGGGACGACCGTGCCCTCGATGACGTGGGGCACGGCGTGCCGGGCGAGAGTCCGCAGGCGCGGCATCTCGAAGTGAGGGATCTCGAGGCGGGTCGACATGGATCGAAGCGCGCACTCTAGATGCCGAAGCTGTGAACGTGACGTCGGGTACGCCCCCGTACACTGCGCCCGCAAGAAGGCGACCGAGGAGTCAGATGCGCTGGATCGTTCACGGCGAGCGCACCCTCTACTCGAGTGAGTGGGTCGGCCTGCGCCTCGCCGACGTCGAGATCCCGGGCGGCCGGCGCTTCGAGCATCACGTCGTGCGGGTGCCGAGGGAGGCCGCCGGCTGCGTCGTCCACGACCCCGAGCGGGGTGTGCTCCTCCTGTGGCGGCACCGCTTCATCACCGACACCTGGGGGTGGGAGATCCCGGCGGGGGCGGTCGACGCCGGCGAGAGCCCGGCCGACGCCGCGGCGCGCGAGGTGCGCGAGGAGACGGGCTGGCGCCCGGGACCGGTCGAGCACCTCGTCACGTACCAGCCGTCGAACGGCCTGTCCGACCAGCGGTTCAACGTGTTCCTCGCCCGGGGCGCCGAGCACGAAGGCGACCCGGTGGACTTCGGCGAGGCGGAACGCGTCGCGTGGCGATCGACCACCGAGGTGCGCGACGACATCGCCCGCAATCAGGTCGCAGACGGCCTTTCACTCACCGCTCTCTTGTACGCGCTCGCCTACGACCGTTTGCGTCCCGCCGGCGGTTGACGGGCTAGATCGACTCGAGGTCGGCCTGCGAGTAGACGCGGAACGCGATCAGCGTGCGCGTGCGCAAGACCCCAGGCTGTTTGGTGATGCTCCCAGTGACGAGGTCGGCGAGCGACTCGTGGTCGGAGACCCGGATGATCACGACGATGTCCTCGTCGCCGGCGACCGAGTACGCCGCGTACACGCCGGCGAGGTCCGCGATGTCGCTCGCCAGCGCCGCGATCCGCGCCGGCTCGGCGGTGATGAGCACGATGGCATGGACCACGGCCCGTGACTCTACGACGCTCGAGGACCGGCAGTAGCCCCGCTGCCGGTGAGCAGGGCGCCGGTGGAGTGGCGACTGACGCGCCGACCGCCGTCAGCTTCCCGGTGAAGTCCGCGCGCCGAAACTAGCCTGCCCCCAGCACCCCACCGACAGAAAGCGGAGAGTCCCATGTACATCGAGAAGCGTTGGCTGTTTCCCACGATGTTGAGTGTCATCCTCCTTGCCGGCATCAGCGTGGTCGTTGCGCTGGCGCTCCGTCCCGTCCAGACACGCGCGGTGCAGCTCAGGAGCGTGGCACCCGTTGACCAGCCGATCTGCGCGCCGGCACCATCAGTCGCGGTCGCACCGCCGCCCGCGCCAGCCGGTAAGCCCGTGACCGGGCGGGACACCCAGATCAACACGGGCGGCTTCGGGGACATCGGCATGCAGTTCCAGGACTCGGACGTCAACGCGCCGATCTCCAACGCTCACATCTCGAACAACGGCGACGGCAACAACAACAACGTCAACGTCGGGCAGGGGAACATGATCTTCCAGGACAACTCGTTCAGCTTCACCTCGTCGCCGCCGGCGCCGGCCTCGGACCCAAAGCCGACGAATCAGCCGCCGGCCACGACTCCCACCACGACCGCGCCCACGTCGTCGACCTCGCCGACCTCCTCGTCGACGTCGAGTGGTCCCACTCCGGCGAGCGGGTAAGCGACGCGCGGTCCGTCACCTCGGGGGGATCGAGACCGGTCGCCCGCTCGCGCATTAGGCTCCCGTCGGCATCCCAAGAGAACGGGGGATACATGGTCGTCCACAAGCGTTGGGGCGTCGCGTTCGTAACGTCGGTCGTCGTGCTCCTCGGAGCCCCGGTCAGTGCAGGTATTTCGTCCGCCCAGCCCACGCAGCTCACTGGTTCGGGGGTGGGCACGATCGCCGCCCAGTTCGACGCCGCGCTCAAAGCCGCCACGTTGACGCCCGCGGCACAGGTCGTGGACGTCCCGGCGCAGCCGCAGGACGTGTCGGTCGTCACCGTGATCAGTGGCCGGGATACGCAGGTAAACACCCGCGGCTTCGGCGACATCGGGATGCAGTTCCAGAACGTGAACGTCAACGCGCAAATTCTGAACGACCACATCTCGAGTCAGGGCAACGACAACATCACGAACTCGAATGTCGGTCAGAACAACGTGATCAACAACTCCGGATCGACCTGTCCGGGAGGATTCTGCCATTAGCAGTCCCGACTGAGGACGCGTCGTCCCGGTCCTGGCGGCGCGATCCACGAGCTTCGTCGGGAACCCGGAGTACGAAGGTAGGTAGGTGGGCGAGGGGGGACTTGAACCCCCACATCCTTTCGGACACAGGCACCTGAAGCCTGCGCGTCTGCCAATTCCGCCACTCGCCCGGGTGATGGGAACTCGCAGCGTAGCAACCGGTTTCGCGCGTCCCGGGCGGCGGAACAATGGTGGGAGGCAAGGATAAATCTGCAAAACCCGCCATTACACTGCCGCCCGATGGGACTCCAGGGGTTCGAGCGGCGGCTCGAGCGGCTCGTGGAGGGCACGTTCGCCAAGGCCTTCCGCGCCGGCCTCGAGCCCGTCGAGATCGGTCGCAAGATCGCCCGCGCCCTCGACACGGGCCGGATGATCGGGGTCCAGGGCGGCTGGGTCGTTCCCAACGACATCGTCGTCTATCTCTCCTCTGACGACCTCTCGAAGTTCTCGCAGTACGCGGACGTGCTGTCACGGGAGCTCGCCGACGCCGCCCGTCAGCACGCCCGTGACGAGGGCTACCAGTTCCTGGGTCCGGTGACCGTCGCCCTGCTCGAAGACGACGACCTCCGCGCCGGCCGGCTCGAGGTCGTCGCGGAGGCGGTGGAGGGTCAGGCGGTTCACGTGGGCTCACTGCTGCTCCCCGACGGACGCCGGGTCCAGCTCGGGGACGAGCCGGCCGTCATCGGCCGCCTCCCTGACTGTGCGGTGTCACTGGCGGACACGCAGGTCTCACGCCGCCACGCCGAGATCCGCCCCGCCGGCGACGGTTTCGCAGTCGCCGACCTGGGCAGCATGAACGGCACCACGGTGAACGGCGTCGCTGTCCGGGAGCAGCAGCTGCAGGACGGCGACGAGATCGGGATCGGCTCCACCACCATCCTCTTCGAAGCGTCGTAGAAGGCCCGACTTCATGTCCGAAGCCGTCCTGACCGTCCTCAAGTTCTGCTTCCTCGCGCTGCTGTACCTCTTTCTCTACCGGGTCGTGCGGGTGACCCTCCGGGAGCTGCGGGCCCCGGCTCTCACCGCCGAACCGGCCGCCGCGCCCCAGGCGGCGCCGGCGCCACCGCGCCGGGAGCGCGCGCCGTCCGGCCGTGGACTGCGGCTGCGCATCCTCGAGCCCGCCGCCCGCCGGGGCGAGACCCACACGATCGACCGCGAGGTCACCGTCGGGCGCGGCGGCGGGTGCGCGCTCGTGCTCGCAGACGACACGTACGTATCGCAGCTGCACGCGCGCCTGTTCCAGCAGAACGGTGAGGGCTACGTCGAGGATCTCGGCTCGACCAACGGCACCTACGTGAACGGCAAGCAGATCAGCAGCGTCACGCGGCTCAAGCGCGGCGACCAGGTGCAGTTCGGGCAGACCGTGGCTGAGGTCGTCAAGTGAGCACCGTCAGCATTGTCAGCGCGGTGAGCACGGCGAACGCGGCGAGCCGGCCGTGAGCCCGCTGAAGCTCGTCGCCGCCGGTGTTACCGACGTCGGTCGCGTCCGCGACGGCAACGAGGACGACTTCCTCGTCGACACCCGCACCAGCCTGGTGGCCGTCGCGGACGGCATGGGCGGGCACCGCGCCGGCGAGGTCGCCAGCGCCACCGCTCTCGAGGCCCTGCGAGCTGCGGTCGCGTCGGGCAAGCCCATCCGCGACGCGATCGTGGTCGCCAACAACGCTGTCCTCGAGAAGTCGCTGTCCGACCAAGAGCTCCAGGGCATGGGGACCACCGTCACCGCCGGCACGCTCGCGAGCGGGGGGACGCTCCTCGTCGGCCACGTCGGCGACTCGCGCGCGTACCTGGTCCGCGACGGGGAGCTCACCCAGATCACGAACGACCACAGCCTCGTGGAGGAGATGGTCCGCGAGGGCGAGCTCACCCCCGAGCAGGCCGAGGTCCATCCCCAGCGCTCGATCATCACCCGTGCGCTCGGGATCGACCCGCAGGTCGAGGTCGACGTGTACCCGCTCGAGCTGCGCGCCGGCGATCGGGTGCTCCTGTGCTCGGACGGACTCACCACGATGCTGCGGGCGGACCAGATCGCCGAGATCCTCGTCGGCGAACACGATGCCGAGCGGGCGGCGCAGCGGCTCGTCGACGCCGCCAACGCCGCCGGCGGCGAGGACAACGTGACCGCGCTGGTCGTCGACGTCGTGGAGGACGACGGCGCCCCCGTCGTCGCGCCCGCTCATGTTCGCGAGGACCGCACGTCGGAGACCGCGGCGGTGAAGCCGCGGCGCCGTCGAGGGCGGAAGATCCTGCGGACACTGTTGTGGATCCTCCCTGTCCTGGCCGTCCTCGCCCTCGCGTTCGGCGCCGTCGGCTGGTACGCGCGCCGCACATACTTCGTGGGCGTCGACAAGAACCGCGTGACGATCTTCAAGGGGCGTCCGGGCGGTGTGCTCGGTTGGAACCCGACCGTCGAGCGCCGCACGACGATTGACCTCAGCGAGCTCACGGGCACGGAGAAGTCGTCGGTCAAGGACAAGAAGACCTTCTCGTCGCGCGGCGGCGCGGACGACTACGTCACGCGTCTGCGGAAGAACATCGAGCAGCGCACGACCACCACGACGGTCCCGACGCCGCCGGAGTCGACCGTCCCGCCGATCATTGCCGCGCCCGCGGCGCCGCCACCGTGAGCCTCACCGCGGGACAACGCCGCACCACGGAGCTGACGCTCGGGGTGCTCGCGGTCCTGATCACGGTGGGCGGGTACATCCTCGTGGCGCTCTCCAAGGGTCCCTCGCTCCCGGCCAACATCTGGTTCTTCCTGGGTGTCCTGATCGGCCTGTACGTCGTCGCGCATGTCGCGGTGCGGCGGTTCGCGCCCCGCGCCGACGGGACGCTCCTCCCGCTGGCGGCGCTGCTCAACGGCATCGGGTTCATCACGATCACGCGCATCGACCGAGACACGCGCGACCAGCTCGCTCCCAGTCAGGCGGTCTGGACGATGGTCGGGGTTCTCGCCTTCATTGGCACGCTCGCCCTCGTGCGCCGAGCGTCCGTGCTCGAGCGGTACCGGTACACGTTCCTCTTCCTCGGGCTCGTCGCGCTGCTGCTCCCACTGGCACCCGGGCTCGGCACCGAGATCAACGGCGCCCGCCTCTGGGTGAGGCTGGGCCCGATCAACTTCCAGCCCGGTGAGATCGCGAAGGTGTTCCTCGTCATCTTCTTGGCGGGGTATCTCGTCGACAAGCGGGAGGTCCTCGCCGCCGGCGGGCGGCGCATCGCGGGCCTGCGCGTCCCGGCGGCGCGGCACCTCGGGCCGCTGCTCCTGGCGTGGGGCGTGTCGCTCGTCGTCATGATCCGCGAGAAGGACCTCGGCTCCTCCCTGCTGTTCTTCGCCGTGTTCGCGGTCATGCTCTACATCGCGACCGAGCGCCCGGCGTTCCTGCTCGCCGGGGCCGGGATGTTCGTGGCCGGCGCCGCGATCGGGTACGCGATCTTCGGCCACGTCCAGGAGCGCGTCTCGGTATGGGCGAACCCGTGGCCGGTCGCGGGCGGCAACGGCTACCAGATCGTGCAGTCGTTGTTCTCGTTCGGGTCGGGCGGCTTCGCGGGGACGGGCCTCGGGCTCGGGAGCCCCGACAAGATCCCGAACGCGTCGACCGACTTCATCTTCGCTGCCATCGGCGAAGAGCTCGGGCTGCTCGGCACCGTGGCGGTCCTGATCGCGTTCCTGTTGCTCGTCGGGGCCGGGTTCCGCATCGCCCTGCAAGGCGACCGCCCGTTCCCAAAGCTGTTCGCCGCCGGCTTGACGAGCATCATCGGGATCCAGACGTTCGTCATCCTCGGCGGCGTCACCCGCCTCATCCCGCTCACCGGCGTGACGCTGCCGTTCGTGTCGTACGGCGGCTCCTCGTTGATCGCCAACTTCGTGATCATTGCGCTGCTGCTGCGGATCTCCGACGAATCCGCAGAGCGGGCTGCGAGACCGACCCCGCGGGCCGGCATGCTCGCCCGCCGGTGAATCGCGCCATCCGCCGGGTCGGGATCGGGGTCACGGTCCTGATCCTCCTGCTCGTCGGTCAACTCACGTACCTCCAGGTCTACGACGCCGACCACCTCGCCAACGACCCGCGCAACATCCGGTTCCAGCTGCGCGACTTCTCCAAGCCGCGCGGCCAGATCCAGACGGCCGACGGCCAGGTCGTCGCCCGGTCGGTGGAGACCGGCGACGAGCTCAAGTTCCAGCGGCTCTACCCGCAGGGCGAGCTGTTCTCCCAGCTCGCGGGCTACCAGTCATTCGTGTTCGGCAACGTCGGCATCGAGCGCACGTACAACAACGAGCTCGCCGGGCGCGACCCCCTCCTCCAGATCAGGAACGTCGCCGACGTGCTGGCGGGCAAGGAGGCCGTCG
>JBKPDN010000287.1:0-5921 GCA_046727875.1 Actinomycetota bacterium
CCGCGTCAGCCGCTGCCAGAGCCGCCGGCCTGCCGTACTTCCGAGGTGGGATCGTCGAGCACGGGGGCGCGGGCCAGCCGATCATGGAGGCGGTGCACCTCCCGCCGGGCGAGTTGCACTCACAGCTCATGGTCGAGTCGATACTGCGTGACTGCATGGCCGTGTTCACGATGCAAGGCGAGGACCTCCCCCAGGCCTCGAACCGGATCGACCTCGACCCGCACGTCCGTGACGTGTGGGGCTTCCCGGCCGGCCGGGTCACGTACGAGCCGCATCGCCACGAGGTCGCGTGCGCTGAACACTGGGCGCCCCGACTCGAGGACGTCATGCGCGACGCAGGCGCGCACACCGCGTTCTGGGTCACGTCACCGCCGCGTCCGGGAAGCGAGTTCGAGGCCGTGAACCCGACCCCCATCTCGCGTCACATCATGGGGACGGCCCGCATGGGCGACGATCCGCGCACGAGCGTGTTCGACCGGTGGCAGCGGCTCCACGACGTCGACAACGTGCTGTGCACCGACTCGTCGGTGTTCCCGACGTCGACGGGATATGGCCCGACGCTCACGATCGTGGCGCTGGCGATCCGCGCCTCCCGGGCCCTGGCCGGGCTCGAGCCGCTGCGGTCGGGTTAGACCGCCACCGGCTCTCGCTCCTCCGTGCGGTCGCTCGGTGGCGCCGCCGGAGGTCTGAGATCGCGCACACGGGCCGGCGGCTGGCGCAGGTCGCGGACAATGCCGACGGCTGCCAACAGCTTGAGCACGTAGTAGACGACGTCGATCTCCCACCAGAAGAAACCCTGCCGGGCCGACGACTGGTAGTGATGGTGGTTGTTGTGCCAGCCCTCACCGCCCGTCAGCAGGGCGACGAAGAGGTTGTTCCGGCTCGTGTCCGCGGTGTCGTAGCGGCGCCGACCGAACACGTGCGCCAACGAGTTCACCGTGAACGTCGCGTGCCAGAGCAGCACGTTCGACAGGAAGAAGCCGATGATCAGACCGCTCCACCCGCCGATCAGGAAGCACGTCAGGCCCAGCGTCCACATCGGGATCCAGTCGTGCTTGTCGAGGAACCGCAGCTCGGGGTAGCGGGCGAAGTCCTTGATCGCGTCGGTGTCGGTCGACGAGTACTTGTCGCACAGGATCCATCCCACGTGGCTCCACCAGAAGCCCTTCCGCGGCGAGTGGAGGTCCCGCTCTGTGTCGGCAAACTGGTGGTGACGCCGGTGGTGGCCCGCCCACCAGAGCACGCCCTTCTGGCACGCCGTCCCGCCGCCGAACGCCATCACGAACTGCGCCACGCGCCCGAGCTTGTAGCTGCGGTGGGCGAAGTACCGGTGGTACCCGGCGGTGATGAAGAACATCCGGCCGAAGAACGTGACCGCCAACAGGACGAGGGCCGTGGTCGTCACGCCGGTCACGAAGGCGAGCAACGGCAAGAGTTGGAGCAGAAAGAACGGGATCGACGAGCGGACGTTCACCCGCTCGTTCGGAGCCCGGGCGATGGCGTGTTCCATGGGACCTCCCGCGACTCTCCCGGCGGGAGCGGCGCTGTCTACCTACTGGTCGGTAGACCGTATCGCTGGTCGGCGTCCGAGGCCGACCACCCTCTCGGGGCGGCTGAAATCCCGTCCTGGCAAGCTTCTCGCCGTGGTCACGTTGGTCTTCCTCCTGCGCCGCTCGCTCGATCTCGAGCGCTGCGCGATCTGGTTCACCGACGACCACCCGATCGTGGAGGGATGAGGTATGGCTGCGTACCATCACGAGGGGCTGCGCGTGGACGTCGACGACGGCGTCGCGTTCGTGACGCTCGATCATCCGCCGGTGAACCTGTTCGACGCGGTGCTCATCGGCTCGCTGTCGAGCTTGTCGACCGAGCTCGCCGACGACGACACGGTGCGGGCGGTCGTCGTGCGGAGCGCCGACCCCGAGTTCTTCATCGCCCACGCGGACCTCAACCTGATCCAGGCGTTGCCCCGGGACCGGGTCGATCGCCCGCAGGAGCTCGAGTTCATTCACGTGTTCATGGAGCGGTGGCGCACGCTCCCCCAGGTCACGATCGCCCAGCTCGAAGGGCGGGCCCGTGGCGGCGGGAGCGAGTTCGCGCTGTCACTCGATCTCCGCTTCGGCGCAGTCGGTCGTGCGATCCTCGGCCAGCCCGAGGTCGCGGTCGGCATCCTGCCCGGCGGCGGCGGGACGCAGCGGCTCCCGCGTCTCATGGGTCGCGGCCGGGCGCTGGAGGTCGTGCTCGGCTGCGACGACTTCGACTCCGAGCTCGCCGAGCGGTACGGATGGATCAACCGCGCGCTCCCGGCCGACGAGCTCGGCCCGTTCGTCGAGCGGCTGGCTCGGCGGATCGCGTCGTTCCCGCCGGAAGCGGTCCGCCTCGCGAAGCACGCGGTCGACGCGGCCGGCGGCTCGCTGCGTGACGGGCTCCTCGACGAGGGGCACTACTTCAATCTCACGCTGGCCGACCCCGCGCTCGACGCGCGGATGGAGGGCGCGCTCGCGCAGGGTGCGCAGACTCGCGAGGGCGAGCTCGATCTGCCGGGGCTGATCGATCGGGCGACGCCGCGGCGCTAGGCGCGCTGAACGGTGCCGACGAGCTTGCCCTGCGCGACCACGGTGCCCGTGATCGCGGTGCGGAGCTCGTCGGCCGACGCGCCCGGCGCGAGGCCGATCGGCTTGGACACTGCATAGACCGTGAAGACGTAGTGGTGGGGCGCGCCGCCCGGCGGCGGGCACGGTCCCGCGTAGGCGGCGTTGCCGATCGAGTTCTTGCCTTGCACGACACCGGCCGGCACGTTCTGCTCCGGGAGCCCACCCTTCGGGAGATGCCATGCCACCCAGTGGACGAACGCTCCGTTCGCCACGTCGGCATCGGTCATGACCAGCGCGCGGTCCTTGGCCGACTTCGGCACACCCTTGTACTTCAGCGGCGGCGACGCGCTGGCGCCGGCGCATGTGAAGCCGGGGGGGGATCGGCTTGTTGTTGCCGAACGCGGCGCTCGTCACCGTGATCTTCTTGATCTTCGCCTTCGAGGCCGGCGAGTCGGCGAGCGCCGGGGCCGCGTACGCCATCATCAGCAGCATCGCGGCTGCGACCGCGCACCCCAACCGAACCCGCACGGTGGGAGACCCTACTGCTGTCGCGGTGTCGTCACGCCGACGTACAAGAGGAGGATGCCGAACGCACCCGCGAGGTACGCCGCAGTCCAGAACGGGAACGGCGGGCCCTCGACGCCGTTCCAGCCGAAACGGAGCGCGAGGCACACGAGGATCAGCGCGATCCCGCTCAGGAGCGCGCCCGTCTTCCGGAGGTACCACGGCTTCGGCGGCGCAGCCGGCGTCGGTCGATCGGTGGACACGGCGGGCCTTCCTCTGGAGGATGCAACCGTCGCCCAATCAACCAGGCTCTGCGCAGTGGTGCCAGAGTATCCGGTACTCAATTCCGACTTCGGCAGAACGCCCCTTTGGCAGAATCGTTGCCATGCCGATCAACGCCGTCCTGTTCGACTACTACGGGACGCTCGCGGAAGCCACGCACTGGGTCTCTGCCGACGACGTCCTGGCCGAGCACGGCTACGAGCTCCCGCCGGAGACCCGGGACCGCTGGTTCAACGACGGCATCGACGGCATCGAGCACGTCGAGCACTCGCGCAGTCGCGACCACTACGTGGCGTGGCAGCGCGAGCGCCTGCTCGGCATGCTCGCCGAGACCGATGTGCACCCGGGTGAGTACGAGATGATCCTCCGGAAGCTGCGCGACGGCGCGGAGTCGAGGGTCCTCGAGGCGTACCCGGAGGCGGCCGAGGTGCTCGCCGAGCTGCGCGGGCGCGGCATGCGTCTCGCGATCTGCTCGAACTGGGACTGGGACCTCACGCAGGCGGTCGATGAGGTCGGGCTCACCGATCTCGTCGACGTCCAGGTGTCATCGGCGTGGGCGGGCGCACGCAAGCCTCACCCGAGGATCTTCGAGCACGCGCTGACCAAGCTCGGGGCCGAGCCGGCAGAGGCCGTGTTCGTCGGCGACACCTGGGGGCCCGACGTCGCGGGACCACGCGCGATGGGGATGACGCCGCTCTACCTGTCGCGTGACGGCCACTGGCCCGATCCCACCGCGCCCGAGGCACTGGAGCCCGAGGGCGTCATCGTGATCCCCGACCTGCGAGGCCTGCTCGGCCACGTCTGACCCGAGGGATCTAGAGTCGATCGAGGTCTGCTCGACACCGGGGGGTTCGATGACCACGACCGCGCCGCTGGACTTCGTCGACTCGGACGGCCACGTGCTGGAGCATCCGGACGGGATGCTCGAGTACGCGCCGACGGAGCTCGCCGATCGCATCTGGCACATCGAGACCGACGCCGACGGCACCGAATGGTGCATCTACGACCGTCAGCGCCTACCGGCCAACGGACTGGCGCTGGCCGGAACGGCGGGAATGACGCTCGAAGAGCGCGAGCGCGCACAGCGGGGCGAGCTCCGCTATACGGAGGTCCGCCCGGCGGCGTACAACGCGCGGGCTCGCCTCGCCGACATGGACACCGACGGGATCGGACGCGCCATCGTGTACCCGACGATGCTGCTCGGCATCGGCGGCCTGCGCGACGCCGAGTTCGCGGCCGCGCAGTGCCGGGCGTACAACGACTGGCTCTCCGATCATGTCCAGGACGGCGCCGGTCGTTTGTACGGTGTGGCGATCGTCCCGCAGCAGGACATCGAGCGCGCCGCGGTCGAGATCGGTCGCGTCGGGGCGAAGCCGGGGATCGTCGGTGTCATGCTGCGGCCGAATCCGAGCGAGGACTGGAAGCCGATGAACCACGAGGTCTACGACCCGCTGTGGCAGGCGGCGTCCGACGCCGGCCTCGCCGTCGGGTTCCATCCCTTCCTGACGGCCGACCTCCCCGGCGCGTGCTTGGGCCTGCGCATCAACCGGCTCGGCAACGCTTCCATTCCGGCAAGCGACGACACGATCAACATCGACAACGTGTACTTCACGCAGGCGATCTCGAACCCGTTCGACATGATGAACACGGCCGCGTTCCTCCTCGCGGGCGGCGTGTGCGAGCGCTTTCCGGAGCTCCGCATCGTCTTCCTCGAGGCGAACGGCGGATGGATCGTCCCGTGGCTCGAACGGCTCGACCATCATCGGGAGATCTTCACGTGGGACGTGCCGTGGCTGCGCCACGACCCGTCTGAGTACTTCCGGCGCCAGTGCTGGATCAGCTTCGACCCCGACGAGTCCGCGCTCGCGTTCAGCGCGAACTCACCTCTCGTCGGGGCCGACCGCATCGTTTGGGCCAGCGACTATCCGCATCCCGACGCGAAGTTCCCCGGCGTGACCGAGGAGCTGCGCGAGGCGATGACCGGCCTCGCGGCCGAGCAGCAGGCCACGATCGCGGGGACCAGCTGCCGCGCGCTCTACGAGATCTAGGCGTGGGCTCGGACTGGGTCGCCGACCCGATGACGCGCTTCACCCTCCGGGCTAGTATCCGCGCTGCGGAAAGGGTTGAGCGTGTGGTTCAGACGATCCGAACGTTCTGGGCTTCCTCACCCTTCTTGCCCGGGCCGACGTCGAACTGGACGCGCTGGCCCTCTTCGAGGGTGCGGTAGCCATTCATCTGGATTGCCGAGTAGTGGACAAACACGTCGGGGCCTTCTTCGCGGGAGATGAACCCGTAGCCCTTCTCAGAGTTGAACCATTTCACGGTGCCCGTCGCCAACGGAATCTCCTAACCGGCTGTTGCCTACCAGCGCCCGCTTCTTGAGCGACGTGCGTACGCCCGCGTCTCGAGCGACTTCTCAGCGCCCGCTTCTCGAGCGTCGTGCAGCGAGCCGACCAAATCCGTCGGACCACTACTCCGTACGGAACCGTACCATCCATCCCGTGCGACTTCGACCCTCTCAATACCCGTCACGGGTAGTGG
>JBKPDN010000288.1:0-11630 GCA_046727875.1 Actinomycetota bacterium
TCAGGTCGTTCATTGGGCCTCCAGTGATACCGAGCAGTATCCGATACCAGTGAGTATCCGATACCCGCCGGTATCTGTCAACCCCTCTCTGACCCCGGCAATTCCCTCATTTCCTGATACCCGAATCGTGAGGAAGACCTAGACCCCGCCGCCCCCGTTCCGTACGATTCCGTGCGACGGGTAAGGGTGGAACAAGCAAGGCAGGGAAAGCATGCGGCAGGATCGGGTGGGGATTCCTCGTTTCGTCTATGCAATCTTGGTCGTCGCGCTCGTTGCGCTGCCGCTCATCGCGGCCGCGTGCGGCGGCGGCGACGGCAAGAAGACCACGACGTCGACGACCGAGACCACGGTCGCCGGCCAGCAGCAGGGCGGAGGCGGCGGGGGTGGGGGCGGCGGATCCGCGTCCACCAGCGGTGGCGGCGCGGCGACCACGGGCGGCGCAGCGACCACGACCGGCGGCGGGACGATCGTGACCGGCCTCACGTTCACGACGCTCGGACCAATCACAGGCCTGACCTTCCAGACGGCACCGTGACGTAGTCCGCTCGCGGCGGAACGCGCGCCGACGTTCTTGGCGCCGCGCTCGACCACTCGCGCGCGACGGGATAGGAAGGGGGCCGTGACCCCC
Source organism: Actinomycetota bacterium (assembly GCA_046727875.1). GTDB lineage: Bacteria > Actinomycetota > Acidimicrobiia > IMCC26256 > JACDBD01 > JALZAA01. Next base: position 629 of record JBKPDN010000288.1, read on the forward strand.
ATCACGCAGACGCCCGAGTGGAAAGCGCTGCGCGACCACTACGAGCAGATCGAACGCACGCACCTGCGTGAGCTGTTCGCCGACGACGCGAAGCGCGGCCAGGCGATGACGCTTGAGGTGGACGGCGTATATCTCGACTACTCCAAGAACCGCATCACAAGCGAGACGATCAAGCTCCTCGTCGGCCTCGCCGAGCGGGCGGGCCTGCGGGCACGAATCGACGCCATGTTCGCGGGCGAGAAGATCAACGTGACCGAAGATCGCGCCGTCCTGCATGTCGCGTTGCGCGCTCCGGAGGGGGAGCACATCGTCGTGGACGGCACGGACGTCGTCCCCGAGGTGCACGCGGTCCTCCGCAAGATGTCCGCGTTCTCCGACACGGTGCGCTCGGGTGAGCACACGGGCCACACCGGACGTCGGATTCGCAATGTGGTCAACATCGGCATCGGCGGCTCCGACCTCGGGCCCGCCATGGCCTACGAGGCGCTGAAGGGGTTCAGCGACCGTGACCTCACGGTGCGCTTCGTGTCGAACATCGACGGCATCGACATCCACGAGTCGTTGCGCGACCTCGACCCGGAAGAGACGCTCTTTGTCGTCTGCTCGAAGACGTTCACGACGCTCGAGACGCTGACGAACGCCCGCACCGCCCGGGACTGGCTGCTCGACCGCCTTCCGGACGAGAAGGCGATCGCAAAGCACTTTGTCGCCGTGTCGACCAACACGGAGAAGGTCGCCGAGTTCGGGATCGACACCGCGAACATGTTCGAGTTCTGGGACTGGGTCGGCGGCCGCTATTCGTACGATTCGGCCATCGGGTTGTCGCTGATGATCGCCATCGGTCCCGCCCACTTTCGGGAGATGCTCGGCGGGTTCCACGCGATCGACGAGCACTTCCGCACCGCGCCGTTCGAACGCAACCTGCCCGTCCTGCTGGGACTGATCGGCCTCTGGTACAACGACTTCTTCGGCGCCGAGACCCAGGCGATCCTCCCCTACAGCGAGTACCTGTCGCGCTTCCCCGCCTACCTCCAGCAGCTCGACATGGAGAGCGACGGCAAGTCCGTCACGCTGAACGGCGAGCCCGTCACGTACATGACCGGGCCGATCGTGTGGGGACAGCCGGGTACGAACGGCCAGCACGCGTACTACCAGCTCATCCACCAGGGCACGCGATTGATCCCCTGCGACTTCATCGGCTTCGTCAACGCCGACACCGAGGTCGGCGACCACCAGAACCTGCTCATGGCGAACTTCTTCGCCCAGACCGAAGCTCTCGCGTTCGGGAAGACCAGAGCCGAGGTCGACGCCGAAGGCGTGCCGGCGTTCCAGGTCCCGCACCGGGTCTTCCGGGGCAATCACCCGACGAACACGATCGTCGCCGAGAAGCTCACGCCGTACGTGCTCGGTCAGCTCGTCGCGATGTACGAGCACAAGGTGTTCACGCAAGGGACGGTCTGGCACATCAACTCGTTCGACCAGTGGGGCGTCGAGCTCGGCAAGGTGCTGGCGAACCGGATCGTCCCGCAGCTCGAAGGTCCCGAGCCGAAGCTCGACCACGACAGCAGCACGAACACGCTGATCCGTCGGTTCCGCGCGCGGCGCACCTGACCTACCCCGATCACGTTCCGCGGGTTACGGTTTGGTCTTATGCGGCGGGTGGCGAGCATCGTGTTGCTCGTCGTGGCGGGCGTCATGCTCCCGGTGGCGGTCATCGCGAACTGGGCCGGCTCGAACCTCTACGACAGCGATTCGTTCAGCGCGAGGGCGGTCGAGCCGCTCAATTCCCAGCCGGTACGACGCGAGCTCGCCCGCCGCCTGACCGAGCAGCTCGTCCAAGCCGGCAACCAGCAGGCGACGAGCTTCCGGCCCGCGTTCGAGCTCGCCCTCGAGGGCGTGATCGACACCGACACGTTCAAGTCGATCTTCCGCAATGCGGTCCGACAAACGCACAAGTCGATCATCGAGGGCGAGGGGGGTCGCCGGGGTCTCGACCTCGGCGCGTCGTTCGCCCTCATCACGAGCAGCCTGCAGGCGTCCGGAGGAAGCGCGAACCAGCAGGGTGCAAACGGCCTCAACAACAGCCTCAGCGACGTGTCGAGTCGTATCGACGACTTCGGCCTGTGGGACGAGGAGGGGCTCGTCGGTCAGGTCGCCGCGGGATCCCTCATCATCGGGCTGGCTGCGGTGGCCGGCAGCATCGCCGTCGCCCAGGATCGCCGGCGGGCCGTCCGCCGCCTCGGCATCGCGGCGGTGATCGGTGGCCTGTTCATCGTGGCGCTCTTGTTGGTCGCGACCTGGCTCGTCGGTCGGCAGATCGACGAACCCGGCCTCTCCAGTGCCATCAAGGGCGCGCTCGGGGAGGTCACCAACGACCTGCGGATCACCGGCTTCTGGATCGCGGCCTACGGGCTCGTCGTCGCGGCGGCGGCAACGACCTCCGAGCGGCGGTACACGCCCGCGGAGGTCCGGAGCCGGGTGCGGGGCTGGGTAGAGCGACGCCGGCAGACCTCGCTCGGCACGATCCTGCTCGGCGCCTTGGGCCTCTCCATCAGCGTCATCTTCATCCAGGATCCGCTGGGAAGCCTGGAGCTGGTCATTCGCGCCGCCGCGTTGTGGGTCGGCTACCTCGCGGTCCTGGAGATCCTGCGCCTCGTGCGCGCGATCACCGCGCAGCAGGCCGAGCGGCGCTCGATCTGGCCGCGAGTCGCGACCATCGGCGTCAGCGTCGTCGTGATCATCGGTCTCGTGACCGCCGGGTTCATATTCACGACGCGCGGAGCCGCCAAGGCCGCCCAGGCCACCAAGCAGCAGGTCTGCAACAGCAGGAAGTCACTGTGCGATCTGCGAATCGACCAGGTGACGTTCCCCGGTGTGCACCACGCCATGGCGTCCTCGGAATACCCGGGCTGGCTCTTCGCCCAACAGGTCGGGACCATCACCCAGCAGCTGAACGCGGGCGTGCGCGCGCTGAACATCGACACGCACTACGGGGTGCCATCCACGGCGCGCATCCCCGGGCAGGACACGCCGATCATCCTCACCGACAAGACCGCCGAGACCGTCGCGCACGCGGATGACACGGATCCGGTGCAGGCGAAGCGGGCGGCGCAGCTCGCAGCGGGAGCGCCGAAGGCCGCCGACGCCCAGCGCGGCATCTACATGTGCCACAGCAACTGCGAGACGGGTGCGGTCACGTTCGGCAAGGGGCTCGGCGAGCTCAAGCGCTGGCTCGACAGCCATCCCGACGACGTCGTGATGCTCACCATCCACGACTTCACCGCCCCCGCCGACACTGCCGCCGCCATCGAGGCTGCCGGGATGGGCGGTCGCGTCGCAACGCTCCAGCCGGGCCAGCCGCTCCCGACGCTCAGGAGCTTGATCGACAGTGGCCGCACACTGCTCGTGTTCGCCGAGCGCGGCGATCCGGGCGGCCCGCCCTGGTACCACAGCATGTACGACTGGTTCCAGGAGACGAAGTTCTCGTTCACCAACAAGAGCCAGTTCAACTGTCAACCCAACCGCGGGAAGGCCGACGCACCGCTGTTCCTCATCAACCACTGGATCACGGTGTCGCCCCCGAACCCAGCGGAGGAGGCGATCGTGAACTCGCGCGCCGTCCTCGACAAGCGCATCGAGCAGTGCCTCCGCGAGCGCGGCCTCGTCCCCAACATCCTCCAAGTGCAATTCGCCGAACGGGGAGACCTCATCTCCACCGTGCAATCACTCAACGACAACCGGTTGAAGGAAGAGCGCGCCAAGGCCAACGAGGCCCAGATACCCGCCGAGCCAGCGCCGAACGAACCGGCTCAGCCTGACGTCGGGCCGGTCAACCCCCTGCCCGAGCAAACCACGATCACTACGCTCACCGGCGGTAACCCGGCGGCGTTCTGTCGGGTGCTGCCGTCCGCGAAGCTGAGCATCACGGCGTGGGCGGTAGCGGTCCTCCAGGGCGACCCCGCCGCCGCCGGCCTCAGCGACCTCGCGTACGCGCCGTTGCTCACCCAGGACCTCCGCTCCTACATCAAGGTCGCGCCGCAGGAACTCCAGGTACAGGCCCAGCCGATCCTCGACCGAGCGACCGACGCGGAGGCGAGCTTGCGGGCGCTCGGCTTGAAGGACCGCGACATCAAGCGGCTCGCGAAGTCCGCATCCGACCTGCTCCTCGGCCCCGACAAGCCCGACGGTACGACGGTCCGCGACAAACTCGTCAAGCAGCTCGAGAAGAAAGTCGACCCGGCACTCCTGCAGCAGGCGGCCACCGACTTCGGGAACGCGCACGGCGACCCGACGGCGATCATGGACCTCGGCTTCGTGCCGCCGGAGGTGGGCGTCGCCGCCGGCTACCCGTGCGCGTCGCAGAAGACGAGCTGATTCGCCGCGTCAGGTGACCCGGGTGCGGCCCCGGGAACGAATGACCCGGGGTGCGACACACGTTCGTAGGCTGGAGGGCAGATGAAGGTCGCGATCGCCGCCGATCACGCCGGGCTGCCGTTGCGGCCGACGATCGCCGACGCCGTCCGGGCCGCGGGGCACGAGCCACTCCTCTACGGGCCGGACACCGCGCCGCCAGGCGGCATCGACTACCCGCTGGTCGCCAAGGCGGTCGCCGACGCGCTCGACGCGACCGACGCCGAGCGCGGCATCCTCGTGTGCGGCAGCGGCGCCGGCGTCACCATCGCCGCCAACAAGCTGCCCGGCATCCGGGCCGCGTACGCGGCCGACCACTACACCGGCCATCAGATGGTCGAGCACGACCACGTGAACGTGCTCACACTCGGCGCACGCGTCATGGGCCCCGAGGTCGCCGCCGAGATCGTCCAAGCCTTCGTGAACGCGGTGCCGAGTACCGAGGAGCGCCACCTGCGCCGCCTCGGTGAGGTCCTCGCATTCGAGCGGGAGCGCAGCATGAACGCGGCAACACGACTGCACGACGCCGGGCAGAGCCTGTGGCTCGACAACATCACACGCGCCCTGCTCACGAGCGGGACGCTGGCGCGGTACATCGCCGACCTCGCCGTCACCGGCCTCACGTCGAACCCGACGATCTTCGACAAGGCGCTCACCGGCAGCGGCGACTACGACCAGCAGATCCAATCCCTGCTCGCGGCGGGCACCGAGGGCGAGGAGCTGTTCTTCGAGCTCGCGCTGGTCGACCTCACCAAGGCGGCGAGTCTGTTCCGCCCGATCTGGGATGCAAGCAGCGGCGTCGACGGCTGGATATCGCTCGAGGTGTCGCCGAAGTTGGCGCACGACACGAAGAGCACGGTCGACGAGGCCAAGGCCCTCCACGAGAAGGCGGCGACGCCGAACCTGTTCATCAAGGTGCCCGGCACGCCCGAGGGCGTCCCGGCGATCGAGGAGCTCATCGCGGCCGGCGTCTCCGTGAACGTGACGCTGCTGTTCTCGCGCGAGCACTACCAGGCCGCCGCCGAGGCGTACCTCCGGGGGCTCGAGCGCCGGAAGAAGGACGGGCTCGACCTCGACGTCTCGTCGGTGGCGTCCGTCTTCATCTCGCGCTGGGACGCCGCCGTCACCGGCAAGCTGCCCGACGATCTCAGTGGCCAGCTCGGCGTGGCCGTCGCCAAGCGGACGTACAAGGCGTACCGGGACCTGCTCGCCTCGGATCGCTGGCAGAAGCTGGCGGCAGCGGGGGCAAGACCGCAGCGACTGCTATGGGCGAGCACCGGCACCAAGGACCCGAACCTGCCCGACACCTATTACATCCAGGCGCTGGCGTCGGAGCAGACCATCAACACGATGCCGGAGAAGACGCTGCTCGCGTTCGGCGAGCACGGCGCGGTTGCAAACCTGTTGCCCGCGGACGGCGGCAACGCCGAGGACGTGCTCGCGCGCATCGGCACGGCCGGCGTCGACGTCGACGCGCTGGCGGCGACGCTCCAGACCGAGGGCGCCGACGCCTTCGTCAAGTCGTGGGACGACCTGCTCGCCCGCATCGGCTCGAAGTCCGACCAGGTGCGCACGGCGAGCTGACCATGATGCGTCCACAGAGCATCAATATGTTGCTCCACGGACGCATCGAGAGATCGAGACAGGGAGAGGGGCAGCGATGCAGCTCGGAATGATCGGACTGGGACGCATGGGCAACGGGCTCGTGCGCCGCCTCATGAAGGACGGCCACGAGTGCGTGGTGTACGACCACAACGAGCCCAAGGTGAAGGAGCTCGCCGACGTCGGCGCTACCGGCTCGTCGTCGCTGGCCGACTTCGCGTCGAAGCTCACCAAGCCGCGCGCGGCGTGGATCATGGTCCCCGCGTCCGTCACCGGACAGTCCGTCATGCAGCTCGCGGACGAGTTCGAGGCCGACGACATCATCATCGACGGCGGCAACTCGTACTACCGGGACGACATCGCCCGGGCCAAGGAGCTCGCCGCGAAAAAGATCCACTACGTGGACGTCGGCACCAGCGGCGGCGTGTTCGGGCTCCAGCGCGGGTTCTGCCTGATGATCGGTGGCGAGGAGAAAGTCGTGCAGCACCTCGATTCGATCTTCGCCACGATCGCGCCCGGCGTCGACGCCGCGCCCCGAACGCCGGGCCGCACCGGCTCGCCCAGCCCGTCGGAGCAAGGCTACCTGCACTGCGGGCCGAACGGCGCGGGCCACTTCGTGAAAATGGTCCACAACGGGATCGAGTACGGGATCATGGCTGCCTACGCCGAGGGCCTGGCCGTCCTCGAGAAGGCCGACATCGGTAAGCAGGAGCAGACGAGCGACGCCGAGACGGCCCCGCTCGAGCACCCGGAGTTCTACCAGTACGACCTCGACATCCCCGAGGTCGCCGAGGTGTGGCGGCGGGGCAGCGTGGTCGCGTCGTGGTTGCTCGACCTCACGGCGCTCGCGCTGCACGAGTCCCCGCAGCTGGCCGACTTCGCGGGCCGAGTCTCCGACTCCGGTGAAGGACGCTGGACGGTGATGGCCGCGATCGACGAGAGCGTTCCCGCACACGTCATCACGACCTCGCTGTACGAGCGCTTCAGCTCCCGGGGCGAGGCCGACTTCGCCGACAAGCTGCTCTCCGCTATGCGCAGCGAGTTCGGCGGGCACGCAGAGAAAGGGCAGTCATGAGTACCGCATCACAGCATTCCGACGCGCTGGTGTTCTTCGGCGCGACGGGAGACCTCGCGTACAAGAAGATCTTTCCGGCGCTGTACGCGATGACCAAGCGCGGCCACCTCGGAATCCCCGTGATCGGCGTGGCGTCGTCCAACTGGAGCGTCGACGACCTCCACAAGCGGGCCCACGACAGCATCGAGGAGCACGGCGGCGGCGTCGACGACAAGGACGCGTTCGAGACGCTCACCAAGTCGATGACGTACGTCGACGGTGACTATCGCGACGCCAACACGTACCACTCGATCGGTTCGGCCCTGCGTGCCGTCAAGTCGCAGCGGTCCGCGCACTACCTGGCGATCCCGCCAAGCCTGTTCCCCACGGTGGTCGAGGGTCTCGGAGAGTCGGGCTGTGCCAAGAACGCGCGGGTCATCGTCGAGAAGCCGTTCGGGCGCGACCTGGCGTCGGCCCAGGAGCTCAACCGGGTGCTCCACTCGGTGTTTCCCGAGCCGGCGATCTTCCGCATCGACCACTACCTCGGCAAGGAGGCGGTCGAGAACCTCCTGTACTTCCGGTTCGCCAACTCGTTCCTCGAGCCGATCTGGAATCGCAACTACGTCGAGAGCGTCCAGATCACGATGGCCGAGAGCTTCGGCGTCCAGGGCCGCGGCCGCTTCTACGAGGAGGTCGGGGCGCTGCGCGACGTCGTGCAGAACCACCTGCTCCAGACGGCGAGCATCCTGGCGATGGAGCCGCCCGTCGGCGGTGAGGTCGAATCGCTGCGAGACGAGAAGGAGAAGGTGTTCAGCGCCATGCGGACGCTGAAGCCGCGCGATCTCGTGCGGGGTCAGTTCAACGGCTATCGCGACGAGGACGGCGTCGCCCCTGACTCCGACGTCGAGACGTACGCCGCCGTGCGGGTATTCGTCGACTCGTGGCGCTGGCACGGCGTGCCGTTCTTCATCCGGGCAGGCAAGAGCCTGCCCATCTCCGCGACCGAGGTGTTGGTGAAGCTCCACAAGCCGCCCCAGCAGGTGTTCGACGAGGAGGAGATCGACCCCGACGACCAGAACTACCTGCGGTTCCGCCTCGGCCCCGGCAAGGTGGCGATCGCACTCGGCTGCCGGGCGAAGGTGCCGGGCGAGTCGTTCACGGGCGCGCCCGTCGAGCTGTACCTGAGCAACCAGTCCGCCGACGAGATGTCGGCGTACGAGCGGCTGATCGGCGACGCGCTGGCCGGCGAAGCCCTCCTGTTCGCGCGTGAGGACGGCGTCGAGGCGGCGTGGCGGGTCGTCGACCCGGTGCTGACCAACCACGGCGTCGCCCATCCCTATGAGGGGAAGACGTGGGGGCCCGCCGAGGCTGACGCGCTCCTCCCGAAGGGTGAGTTCTGGCACGACCCCGCACCGTGACCGCGGCCGCGCCGCGATGACGGCGGCTGCGCCGGAGAAGGCGACCAAGGAGTGACTTGAGCGAGCCGGGCCAGCTGTGGCTCATCCGCCACGGCGACACCGAATGGACGGCGACGGGCCAGCACACGAGCCACACGGACGTAGCGCTGACCGCAGAGGGCCGCGAGCAGGCGACGTTGCTCGGCGGGCTCCTCGGCGGCCGCCCGTTCTCGACCGTGCTGTCGTCACCGATGGCCCGGGCGATCGATACGTGCCGCCTGGCCGGCTACGGCGACGTCGCCGCCGTCGACGACGGGCTCAAGGAGTGGGACTACGGCGACTACGAGGGGCGGACCACGGCCGCCATCCGGGAGGAGCATCCGGGCTGGACCGTGTGGGCCGGCTCGCCCAACGGCGAGTCCCTCGACCACGTCGGGGCGCGCGCCCGGGGTGTCATCGAGCGGGCGACGGCCGCCGCCGGCGATGCGGCGCTGTTCTCGCACGGCCACTTCCTGCGCATCCTCGGCGCGACCTGGCTGGGCCTCCCGCCCGAGGGCGGGCGGTTCCTCTCGCTCGGAACCGCCGCGATCAGCATCCTCGGCTACGAGCGCGAGACGCGCGTGATCCGGCAGTGGAACCGGGTGTCCGAGCTCGGCTAGGCAACGCGCATGCCGGCCCAGCCCGTCCCCACCCCGAACGCACCTCCCGTCGCCGGGCCGTACTCGCCCGCCGTGCGCGCCGGTGACTGGCTCGTGCTGGCGGGGCAGGTCGGCCTCGACCCCGCGGTCGGTCGTCTCGCCGAAGGCGGGACCGGAGGCGAGGCGCGCCAGGCGCTGGCGAACATCACGACGGTGCTCGCCGACTGCGACGCGAGCTGGAGCGATGTCGCCAAGGTGACCATCTTCCTCACCGACATCGCGGACTTCCCCGTCGTGAACGAGGCGTACGGTGCGGTTGTGGGCGACCATCGGCCGGCGCGCAGCACCGTGCAGGTCGCCGCTCTGCCCGCGGGGGCACGGGTCGAGATCGAGGTCTGGGCGTTCAAGCCCGTCTGAGAGAGGGGTCGCAATGGCTGACGACGACGTGCTGAGCAACATCCAGCAGCTCGCCGACGAAGAGCACGAGCTGTACGAGCGCCACCGGGCGGGGACACCGCTCAACGAGCAGGAGCACCGCCGGCTGCAGGACCTCGAGGCGCGGCTCGATCAGTGCTGGGACCTGCTGCGGCAGCGGCGCGCGCGGCGGGAGTTCGGCGAGGATCCGTCGGCGGCGCACGCGCGCGACGAGTCGACGGTCGAGCGCTACCAGCAGTAGACGCCGGGAACAGGCCCGGGCCGGCCGAGTGTTGGCGGGTAAGCACTGATCCCGGGGAAGGAGCGGCGATGAGCCCGGAAGTGACCAAGACGGACGAGGAGTGGCAGAAGGAGCTGACGCCCGCGCAGTACCAGGTGCTGCGGCACGCCGGCACCGAGCCCGCGTTCACGGGTGAGTACTGGGACTGCCACGACGACGGCGTGTACCGGTGCGCGGCGTGCGGCGCCGAGTTGTTCAGCTCGGACACCAAGTTCGAGTCGGGCACCGGCTGGCCGAGCTTCTCCGAGCCGGCCGTCGCCGACGCGGTCGAGCTGCGGTCGGACACAAGCCACGGGATGGTGCGCACCGAGGTCGTGTGCCGCCGGTGCGGCGGTCACCTCGGTCACGTGTTCGACGACGGCCCCGGGCCGGCGGGCCAGCGGTACTGCATCAACTCGCTGTCACTCGACCTTGATCGAGGTGCCGCCTCGTGACGCAAGCCGACGGTGAGCCCACCGCCGCGGCCCAGCACGTCGAGTTCGGGACGGCGCGCGGTCGGTGGGTGATCCTCGCGGCCGTCCTCGGCTCGGGCATCGCGTTCCTCGACTCGACGGTCGTCAACGTGGCGCTGCCCCACATCGGCGACGACCTGGGCGGCGGGCTGTCGGGACTGCAGTGGACGTTGGACGGCTATCTGCTGACCCTCAGCGCCCTGCTCCTGTTGGGCGGCGCGCTCGGCGACGAGTACGGCCGCAGACGCTTGTTCGTGTTCGGGCTGATCTGGTTCACCGCCGCCTCCGTCCTGTGCGGCCTCGCGCCGAGCATCGGCGCCCTGATCGCGGCGCGCGCCCTCCAGGGTGTGGGCGGGGCGATGCTCGTTCCGGGCAGCCTCTCGCTCATCACCGCCAGCTTCCGCACGGAAGATCACGGTGCTGCCATCGGCGCGTGGTCCGGCTTGACCGGCGCGGCCACCGCGATCGGCCCGTTCCTCGGCGGCTGGCTCGTCGACGCCGTGTCGTGGCGGCTCGTGTTCCTCATCAACGTCCCCCTCGCCGCGGTGGCGCTGTTCGTGACGCTCCGCCACGTGCCCGAGAGCCGCGACCCGCAGGCCGGCAAGCGACCCGACTTCGTCGGCGCCGCCACCGCGACCGTCGGCCTCGGCGGACTCGTGTACGCGCTGATCCAAGGACCCGCGCACGGCTGGTCGCCGTTCGTCGTCGCCCTGGGGGTGATCGGCGCGGCGGGA
>JBKPDN010000289.1:0-6159 GCA_046727875.1 Actinomycetota bacterium
CGGGTGGTGGACGGCACGTCGGCAATCGACGTGTCGATGCTGACGGGTGAGCCGGTGCCCGTCGAGGTGGGAGCGGGTGATGAGGTGTTCGGCGCCACGGTGAACACGTCCGGCCGGCTGGTGATCGAGGCGACCAAGGTCGGGAGCGAGACGGCGCTGGCCCAGATCGCGCGGCTGGTCGAGGAGGCGCAGGGCTCGCGTGCGCCGGTGCAACGCCTCGCCGATCGAGTGTCGGCCGTGTTCGTGCCCGTCGTGATCGGGATCGCGTTCGTCACGCTGGCGGCGTGGCTCGTCGTGGGCCAGGGTGCCAATGCCGCGTTCACGGCCGCGGTGGCCGTGCTGATCATCGCGTGCCCGTGCGCACTCGGGCTGGCCACGCCGACCGCGATCATGGTCGGCACCGGTCGGGGGGCGCAGCTCGGCATCGTGATCAAGGGCGGGGAGGTGCTCGAGGCGACGCGCACCGTCGACGCCGCCGTCCTCGACAAGACGGGCACGATCACCGAGGGCAAGATGCGTCTCGTCGACGTGCTCCGTGCTGACGACGCCGACGGCGCCGCTCTGCTGCGGCTGGCCGGCTCGGTCGAGGACGCCTCCGAGCACCCGATCGCGCAGGCCATCGCGCGCGGCGCGCGTGAGCGCGGCGTCGATCTCGTCGCGCCGTCGTCGTTCGAGAACCTCGCCGGTTCGGGCGTGCACGGCACCGTCGACGGCGTCGACGTCGTCGTCGGGCGGCGCGAGCTCGTCGGCACGATTCCGGATTCCGTCGAGCGCGGCGCGGCGGGCGCCGAAGCCGAGGGCCGCACGGTCGTGTTCGCGGCGCGGGACGGGAAGGTCCGCGGGGCGTTGGTCGTCGCCGACACGGTGAAGGACACGTCGAAGACCGCGCTCGCCGAGCTGCACGAGCTCGGGCTCGAGACGGTCATGGTCACCGGTGACCAGCGGGCGGCGGCCGAGACCGTGGCGCGCGACGTCGGCATCGACCGCGTGATCGCCGGCGTGCTGCCCGGTCAGAAGGTGGACGTGGTGCGCGAGCTCCAGGAGCACGGGCGCCGCGTCGCGGTGGTCGGCGACGGCGTGAACGACGCCCCCGCACTCGCCCAGGCCGATCTCGGCATCGCCATCGGCACGGGCACCGACGTCGCCATCGAGGCCAGCGACCTCACGCTGGTGTCGGGCGACCTGCGAGCCGCCGCCGACGCCATCGCCCTGTCGCGCCGGACGCTCTCGACGATCAAGGGCAACCTGTTCTGGGCGTTCGCCTACAACGTTGCCGCCATCCCACTCGCCGCCGTCGGCCTGCTGAACCCGGTCATCGCGGCGGCCGCGATGGGCTTCTCGAGCGTGTTCGTGGTGACGAACTCGTTGCGCCTTCGCCGCTTCCACGGCTTCCGTCGCTAGCCGCGTTCGGCGATCCACCGGCCGAGCAGCTCCGCCTCCGCCGCCGCGCGCTCCTCGAGGCCGCTGACGATCGCGCGCTCGACGCGGCCGCCGACGAGCGGGACGTGCACCGTGAGCTCGCCCGTGGCGACGCGCCGCGTGCTGTCACCGAGCGGCTCGAGCGCGACGTCGTATGTCGCCTGCAGCCGGTCGGCATAGTTGTCGGGGAAGATGCGGTGCCGGCTCGTGTGCGTGGTGAGGTCGTAGCGCGCGTCGTCGATCCACGTGAGCTTCTCGGGGTCGACGACCCGGGTGACCGCGCCGGACAGCTCCGCCGTGAAGTGGTAGCGGATGCGCTGGTGGGCTCGGTCGCCGTCGCGATCCAGCTCGAGCAGCTCCGGCGCGCCGAGCTTCGGCAGGTCGGCGGTCGCCGCCACGAACTCGCGATCCAGCAGCGCGGCCTCGACCGCCCCCAGCGGTGCAGCGATGCGCTGCTCGATGCGGAACTTCACGACAACTCGCGCATAGCGTTCGCTTGGTTTACACCAGCCCCCCTACGCTTTGCCGCCAGCGGCGATGGCGGCTGCTTGCTGACCGCCACCGCACAGCCCGAGCTTGCGACGGCGCCAAGGGAGCAAATGACGAAGATCAGCGACATCCTCCAGCGGGGCTTGAGCTTCTCGTTCGAGTTCTTCCCTCCTCGCACGCCCGAGATGGAAGAGACGCTACGCACCACGCTCGTCGAGCTCGAGAACCTGGCCCCGTCCTACGTGTCGGTCACCTACGGGGCCGGCGGCACCACGCGCGAGCGGACGCACGAGATCGTGGTCGACATCCTCCGCACCACGACGATGACGGCGATGGCGCACCTCACCTGCGCCGCCCACACGCGGGCCGAGCTCGTCGAGATCGTCACCCGCTATCGCGACGCCGGGATCGAGAACGTCCTCTGCCTCGGTGGCGACCCGCCTGCCGACCTCGACCTCCCGCCCGGAGAGCTGCGCTACGCCGTCGAGCTCGTCGAGCTCGTGCGCGACATCGGCGACTTCTCGATCGGCGTCGCGGCCCATCCCGAGCCCCACCCGAAGTCCGCGACGCGCGAGAGCGACCGCTACTGGACGGCGCGCAAGCTCGAGCGTGCCGACTTCGCGATCACCCAGTTCTTCTTCGAGGCCGACCACTACTTCGACCTCGTCGAGGGCCTCCGCGCCAACGGCGTCGACAAGCCGGTGCTGCCGGGCATCATGCCGGCCACGAACCTGCGGTCGATCGCCCGCATGTCCGAGCTCCAGGGCTCCGAGTTCCCGAAGTGGCTCGCCGACAAGCTCTACGCAGTCGGCGACGACAAGGAAGCGGTGCGCGAGGTCGGCATCGCCGAGGCCACGAAGCTGTGCCAGGCGCTCCTCGACGGCGGCGCACCCGGCCTGCACTTCTACACACTGAACCGGTCGACCGCGACGCGGGAGATCTTCACCCGCTTGGGCCTGCGCGAAGGCGTCGGCTGAACGCGTCGTGACCGGGGCGCCGTGGTGGGACGACGCCCGCTACGGACTGTTCGTGCACTGGGGTGTGATGTCGCTGCCGGCGCGCGGCGACTGGATCATGCACCGGGAGCACATCCCCGTCGGCGAGTACGAGCAGCTCGGGGAGCGGTTCACCGCCGAAGCGTGGGACCCGGCAGAGCAGGCGGCGCTCGCGCGGCGAGCGGGGATGCGTTACGCGGTCCTCGTCACACGCCACCACGACGGGTTCTGCCTGTGGGACACGGCGACTGACCAGTTCAAGGCGACGAACACCCCGGCGGGGCGTGACCTCGTCGCCGAGTGGGTCGACGCGTTCCGCGACGCGGGCCTCCGCGTCGGCCTCTACTACAGCCTGCTCGACTGGCGCGCCGACGCGTACTGGCGCGGGCCGACCGCCGATCCCGACGGTTGGGCCACGTTCCGCGAGCACGTCCACGCGCAGGTGCGAGAGTTGCTCACCGGTTACGGCGAGATCGCCACGCTCTGGTACGACGGGTTCTGGCCGCACTCCGGCGAGGCGTGGGGATCGCTCGAGCTCGAGGCGATGGCGCGCGAGCTCCAGCCCGGCATCCTGATCAACGACCGCTCGGGGATCCCGGGCGACTTCGCGACGCCCGAGCAGTCGATCAGTGTGTTCCCGCCCTTCGGCCGCTGGGAAGCGTGCATGACGACGAACGACACGTGGGGCTGGCACGCGACCGACCACCGGTGGAAGACGCCGGAGCAGATCGTCCGGGCGCTCGCGGTGTGCGCGGCCGGGGCCGGCAACCTGCTCCTCAACATCGGTCCCAAGGGCGACGGCTCGGTGCCGGCGCCGGCCACCGAGTTGCTCGACGCCGTCGGACGGTGGCTGGCGGTCAACGGGGCCTCGATCTACGGGTCGACGCGCAGCCCGTGGCTCGCGCACCCGTACGGGGTGATCACGTGCGCGCTCGAACACCTGTATCTCCACTGCTTCTCGTGGCCGGCCGACGGGGAGATCAAGCTCGGCTTCCTCGCCGGCCGCGGCACCGCCGCCCGGTTGCTCGACGGCGGCGACGAATTCGCGGTCGACCAGCACGACGACGTGTTGACGGTCGGGGGTCTGCCGGTCGCTCCGCCTGACGCGCTCGACACCGTCGTCGAGGTGGACGTCGACGGCGGTCCGGCCGCGCTGCCGGGCTCGTACGTGTTCTGGGCCGGCGAGGCCCGCTACTGACGCTTCAGTTCGCGGCCGCGGCCGGCGGTCGCCACATGATCGGCTTCAGCTCGGTGATCGGCCTCGGCTCTGAGCCGTTGGCGCCTGAGCCGTTCGCCGCCGCCGGGTGCCAGCTGACGGGCGAGCTCGCCCGGATCAACGTGGCGAAGGGGTCCCGCGGGTCGACGGCGGCGACGCCGTCACGCAGGGCGGCGAGGTCGAACGACGACCACGGCGCCCACCCCGTCTCCGAGTCGCGCCTGTTCCCTCGGGCTTCTGCAAAGACGTCGTCGAGCTCGTCCCACTCCCTCCGCAGCAACGCGACTGCGGTGACGGTCGCCGCGACCGCGGCGCCGAGCACACCGAACCCGACCATGAGGATCACAGTCGGCATCCGCCTACCTCCCTATTCCGTACCTCCACCCGTAGTCTCGACTCTGCGACGTCGGTACTGAAGGGGGGCAAATGCACCTTGGCGGAGGGAGTGGGATTTGAACCCACGGTGCCCGAAGGCACAATGGTTTTCGAGACCATCCGATTCGGCCGCTCTCGCATCCCTCCGGCGAGAACTCTACGGGACGGCGTTTGCGGCCCTGAGAGAGAGCGAAAGGAAGCCACATGGTGCAGGCGTCCGAGACCCCGCGCTGGCGGGGCATCAACCACCTCGCGCTCGTCACCCCCGACATGGACGCCACCGTCCGCTTCTATGCGGGCGTGCTCGGCATGCGCGTCGTGGCGACGACGAGAGCCGGACCGATGCGGCACTACTTCTTCGAGATCGGGTCGGAGAACACGGTTGCCTTCTTCGAGATCGAAGGGATCGGCACGTTCGCCAAGCCCGCCGGCGCGCCGCCGACGCAGCCGATCCAGTTCGACCACCTGTCGTTCAACCTGCCTGACGAGCGCGGGCTGCTCGACCTGCGGCAGCGGCTGCTCGATGCCGGCTGCGAGTGCACCGAGGTCGTCGACCACGGGTTCGTGCGGTCCGTGTACTTCACCGACCCGAACGGCATCGCGCTCGAAGCGTCGTGGTGGGCGATCGACGCCACCGGTCGCCCGGCCGACTACGCCGACGAGCGTGTGTTCGCCGACCCCGAGCCGGTCCCCGCGGTCGACGAGCTCCGCCGCCACGGTCAGGTCCTCGAGGCACCGGTGACGCGACTCACGAGCGAGGAGATCGTCGACCCCGTCTGACGACCAGCGCACGCCACGTTGGGTCGATTGGGTACCCGATACGGCACGAGATCGACCCAACGGTCCGCGCTAGCGGTGATCGGCGAAGAACTCGGTGAGCAGGGCAGCGCACTCGTCGGCGCGGACCCCGTCGATCACCATGGCCTCGTGGTTGAGCCGTGGGTCGGCCGCCAGGTTGTAGAGGCTTCCGAGCGCGCCCGCCTTGGGATCGGCGGCGCCGAACGCGACCTCTTGGAGACGGGCCGCTATGGCAGCGCCGGCGCACATCGGGCACGGCTCGAGCGTGACGACGAGCGCGCAGCCGTCGAGCCGCCACGTCCCCATCGCCGTGGCGGCGTCGCGCAGGGCGAGGATCTCGGCGTGCGCGGTGGGGTCGGCGTCCTGCTCGCGCTCGTTGTGCCGCCGGGCGACAACCTCGCCCGTGTCGACCCGTGCGACGACGGCGCCGATGGGGACGTCGCCGTGCGCGACTGCCGCACGCGCTTCGTCGATCGCGACGCCCATCAACTCGTCGAGCCGCTCACCGTCCACGAACCGCAGCGTACGAGTTCATCGCCGCGGCAGAGCGCACGCGGTTGGCGGAGGGAGTGGGATTCGAACCCACGGTGAGTTGCCCCACACACGCTTTCCAGGCGTGCCGATTCGGCCGCTCTCGCATCCCTCCCGTGACGAAGCGGACCGTGCCCCGCCGTCGACCCCGACGCCGCGCGGTGCACTTGCTCGCGGTGGCTCGGGTCAGGTGTGCCTGCGGCACACGGGAGGGCTCGCTGAGAGCTGCTTCCTTCCGGACCTGACTCGGTTCGCGAGATCCCGTTGCGCAGGACCCGACCCTCAACGTCACCGCGGGCCGCTGCCGTGCGGCGGCCCGGGCCTCGGGCGGGAATT
>JBKPDN010000290.1:0-2194 GCA_046727875.1 Actinomycetota bacterium
CTGCATCCCTCCCCGCTAGTACCACCTACGGGTCAAAACGCCCGGATGCCACCGACCCGACAACATTTCTGAACACGGCGAGCGATCGAGACTCACCGGGCCGGGACACCAATCCTGCGTGACTGCGCGCCTCCGCCCGCCTACATGACGAGGGTGGCACCGAACGACGGACCGCCGACGCGAGCGAGCCCGCAAAGCGGCGGTGCCCGATGGTTACCCGACCGTCACGGGAAGTGATTCGAGCCCGCGCAGCACGACACGACCGTTGCGCTCGGGCGCGCCCGCGAGCGAGAGATTCGGGAAGCGCCGGACTAGGGCGCCGATCGCGATCTGGGCCTCGGTGCGGGCCAATGACGATCCGAGGCAGTGGTGGATCCCGTTGCCGAACGACATGTGCTGGTTGGCGTCCGTCCGAGCGATGTCGAGCTCGTCGGCCGTCGATCCCCACCGGTCGCCGTCGTGGTTCGCCGAGCCCAGGCACGTGAGCATGAAGCTCCCCTTGGGCACGGTCGTCCCGTCCACGTCGAGATCGGCGGTCGTGATGCGCCGCGAGAACTGCACGGGGCTGTCGTAGCGGAGCAGCTCTTCGATCGCGCCGCCGTCGAGCGTGGGATCCGCGCGCAGCGACGCAAGCTGCCCGGGGTGCTCGAGCAACGCGAGCGTCGCGTTGCCGATCAGGTTGACAGTGGTCTCGTGCCCCGCGACGTACAGGAGGATCACCTGATCGAGCAGCTCGATCTGGCTGAGGCGGTCGCCTTCGTCCTCGGCCGCGAGCAAACCGGAGAGCAGGTCGTCTGCGGGGTGCTCGCGCTTCCAGGCGAGGACGTTCTCGATGTGCGCCATCATGTTGTTGGCGGCGGCGATCGAGGCCTCGACCTCCTCGGGGCTGAGGATCGGGTCGAGTGTCTTGGTGAGCGTGTGCGACCACCCGCGCACGTCGTCGCGGTTGCCGTCGGGCATGCCCAGCATCTCCGAGATGACGGTGAACGGCAGCGGGAACGCGAGGTCGCCGATCACGTCCGCCTCGCCCCGCGCGGCCATGGTGTCGAGGGCGTCGTCGACGAGTTGCTCGATCCGCGGCCGCAGCTCCTGGACCATCTTCGGGGTGAACGCCTTCGACACCAGGCGGCGCAGCCGGGTGTGATCGGGCGGGTCGATGTTCAGGATCGCGTGCGCGCCCCGCTCCACCTCGGCCGGTGCCTGCTCGGCGAACATCCGCATGCGCGTCGTGGGCAGGGCGTTGTCGACCTGGACGCTGAGGGACGGGTCGCGCAGGACGCGCACGACGTCGTCGTACCGGAACAGGACCCAGACCTCGAGCGGGCTGCGGTGCACGGGGTCGTGCTCCCGGAGCGCCGCGTACTGCCGGTACGGATCGTCGAAGAACCCGGGCTCGAACGGGTTGAACATCACCGGCTCGCCCGTGGTTGTTCCGGCCACGTCCGCAACCTAGCCCCGCCCCTCAGCCGCCGGCTCCCTCTCCTTGCGGCCCCAATGGGCTAAGTTCGTCACTCTAACCACACGAGCATCACCGAGCAGCGTGGTCGCCCGCGGCCCAGGGGCGGAGGGGCCTGGCCGCCGGAGGACCGATGAGCGCCATCGTCGAGGTCGTCGGACGGGAGATCCTGGACTCCCGCGGCAACCCGACCGTCGAGGTCGAGGTGGAACTGCTCTCGGGCGCACGCGGGCGCGCCGCAGTCCCCAGCGGCGCCAGCACCGGCGCCCACGAGGCCCTCGAGCTGCGCGACGGGGGTGAGCGCTACCGCGGGAAGGGCGTCCTGCGGGCGGTCGAGCACGTGAACGGCGAGATCGCCGACGCCGTGCTCGGGATGGACGGCCTCGACCAGCGCCTCGTGGACGACGCGGTCGTCACTCTCGACGGCACCGACGGCAAGTCGCGCCTCGGCGCCAACGCGATGCTGGGCGTCTCGCTGGCGGTGGCGAAGGCGGCGGCCGACGAGAGCGATCTCCCGCTGTACCGCTACGTGGGCGGCGCCGACGCGCACGTGCTGCCGCTGCCATTGATGAACGTGCTGAACGGCGGAGCGCACGCCGACAGCAACGTCGACCTCCAGGAGTTCATGCTCGCGCCGGTGGGCGCGGCCAGCTTCTCCGAGGCGCTGCGCTGGGGCTCCGAGACGTACCACGCGCTGCAAAGTCTCCTGCACGATCGCGGCCTCGCCACCGGGCTCGG
>JBKPDN010000291.1:0-8397 GCA_046727875.1 Actinomycetota bacterium
AGTCGGGGCAGATGCAGTTCACCCGGATCCCGAGCCGCTCCGACAGCGGTGCCAGCGCGGCGCTGAACCGCGCGACCCCCGCCTTGGTAGCGGCGTAGTCGGGTGAGTCGTGGGAGCCGTACCCGACCCCGGCCAGGGACGCGATGTTCACGATCGCACCACCACCGCGCTCGCGCATCGCCGGGATCGCGTAGTGCGTGCCGAGCATCGGGCCACGGAGGTTCACGTCGAGGACGCGCATCCAGGCTTCGGCCTCGGCGTCGGGGAACGCCGGCGTGGCAACGATCCCGGCGTTGTTCACGAGGATGTCGAGCCCGCCGAAGGTGGTGACCGCGAACTCGACCATCGCCCGGACGTCGTCCTCGCGGCGCACGTCGGTGCGGATGAACCCGGCCCGGCCGCCGGCACCTTCGATCTCGCCGACGGTCTCGTGCCCGGTGCGCTCGTCGACGTCGGCGACACCCACCGCCGCGCCCTCGCGGGCGAGCCGCACGGCGGTGGCCCGGCCGATCCCGGCCCCCGCCCCGGTCACGAGCGCGACGCGCCCCCCGATCTCCACGGCGTGAGTATGACGGAGGCGTATGACAGCCAACGGGGCCGGGAGATGCCCCCGCCTTACCTGCGCAGAGCCCGAAGCAGCGTCTCCGACGACACCACGCGGGCATCGGCCTTGCGCGCGTGCTCGGCGACCCAGCCGTCGGACGATGCCACCACCACGGGAACCTCGTGCGGGAGGTCCGTGGCCGCCCGCACGACGACGGCGTCCGCCTCCTCCCCCTCCGGGGAGAACACGACCCGCACCCCGGGCCGGCGCGGCGGGCGGACGGCGCCGACGTCGGCGCCGTCGAACACCAGGACCACCTGAGCACGGGTGCGCAGCTGGAGCTCGCCGATCGCGGCGAGCAGCCGGTCACGCTGCTGGGCGGGCGGCGCGTCACCCCACGCCAGCATCGACACGTTGTAGCCGTCGACGACCAGGACGGCGCGCGGAGTGCGCAGCATCGCGTCGAGCGCGTCGGGGTCGTCCTCAACCATGCCCGGGGGCACACGCGGCTGCGTCCGCCGTCGGCGCGGCGGTTGGGGCGCAGGTTCCGGCGGGGCCTGCGCCTCGGGGGTCTGCGGCCGCACCACCCGCTCAGCCTGCTGGGCGACGCCGCTGAGCCCATCGGCGAGCCGCTGCGCGAGCTCGGCCGCGTCGATCAGCGCGCGCAGGTCCTCGGCCCGCAAGATCGGGAACCCGGCCGCCGCGTTCGGATTGCTGGTGGCGAGCGCGATCTCCTCCTGCTTCCTCGCGCGTCGCAGGTCCCGCAGCTCGTCCTCCGCTTCGCGAGCGCGGTTGGCTTCGCGAGCGAGGCGCTTTTCGCCGGTCTCGGCGGCCGCGCGCGCCTCGGCGAGCCCCTTCTCCGCCTCGGCAAGCCGGCGCCCGGCGGCGGCGACCTCCTGCGTGGCCTGCGCGTCGCGTGAACGCCTGCCCTGGCGCTCGTCCCGCAGATCGCGCTCGAGGCGCTCGGCCTTCTGCTCGGCGGCGACACGCGCGGCGTCGGCCCGCCGGCGCGACTCGGCCATCCCGGCGGCCTGCGACTCGCGGAGCTTGCTGTCGTTGCCCTGCTGGAGCTCGACTCGCCTGCGTTCGAAGGCCGCGCACGCGACGCCCAGCCCGAACGCCCATCCCGGAGGGTGTGCCGCGTACAGCGTCGACGCCAACACCGGCAGGCTGCCGCCCGCAACCGCGTCCTCGACGAGCTGGAGGGCGTCTTCGGGCTTCCACACGTCGAGCATCTCCGACACGTCGGGACGCCGGCGGAAGCGATCCACGACCCGGTCGTGAAACGAATCGTCGGTCTCGATCGCACGCAGCAGCTGCTGACGCGCCGCGCCCCGTGTCAGGCCGCGACGATCGAACTCGGCCACCGGCCGCAAGATCGCGGGCACCTCCTTCGTGTCGAGCCCGCGCAGCACGTCCGCCGCCACCTCCAGCAACGGCACCAGCAGCGGCTCGGGAGGTGTCGGGAGCGACGACTCCCGCGGTGGGCTCGACACGGGCTCGCCGTCGCTCATCGCGACGCCCGAAGTGCCGGCCGGGAGACCGGCTCGTAGACTGCGCCGGGCGGCCGGCAACGACGCCGGTGGCGAAGGAGCGAGATGCGCGCACGGTACGAGGAAATCACGCTCGACACGCAGGGCGACGGCGACATGGTCGACGTCACCCCTTACGCCCAAAAGGCCATCGACAACGCCGGGCTCGCCGACGGGCTGTGCACCGTGTTCGTGGCCCACTCGACCTGCGGCATGACGACCATCGAGCACGAGCCCGGCTGCAACGCCGATCTCAATGCCGTGCTGGAGGACGTCGCGCCCCAGGACCGCGCCTGGGAGCACAACGCCCGCAACGCGGACACCAACGGCCACAGCCACGTCCGGGCCGCGCTCGTCGGCCCGTCGGTGACGATCCCGTTCCGAGCCGGCGAGCTCCAGGTGGGTGTCTGGCAGAAGGTCGTCTGCGTCGACTTCGACGACCGGCCCCGCAGCCGCAAGGTCGTCGTGCAGCTGCTCGGCGAGTAGTCGAACGCCCGCGCCATCACGCGGGCTCGGCCGGCGCCGCGGCGTCGGCGGTCAGTTCTTCGATGCGGTCACCGTCCGCCCCGCACCACCGGCACGTCACGCGCTCGACACGCTCCTCGAGCACCTTCTCCTCTTCGACGGTGAGGTCACCACCGACGCTGTAGTGATGGAACGCGCTCGTGCGTCGCGTGGTTGCGACGTCGAAGCGGGTCAGGTTCCCGCACGCGTTGCAGCGGTACCGCGCCGGCATAGCGAGATTGTACGGCCTGCTCACCGTGAGGGGCTGCCCCGCTGGGCTGCGGTCCGGTTCGATCGCCGCCTCGCCTGCGCCCCGGCGGGATCGTCCGGCCCGGCATCGGCCGCCTCGCGCGGCTCGGACCGGCGGCGGCGGAGCCCGCGTCGCGATCCGTCGCGCTCGACGCGCTTCTCGGCGCGCCGCCGCGCGAGTGCTCGGCCTCCCTCGAGGAACAGCGTCAGGAGCAGCGCGGTG
The DNA here is from genome assembly GCA_046727875.1 of Actinomycetota bacterium. Lineage (GTDB taxonomy): Bacteria > Actinomycetota > Acidimicrobiia > IMCC26256 > JACDBD01 > JALZAA01. The sequence continues at coordinate 3,053 of JBKPDN010000291.1, forward strand.
AACATCGCCCACACCGGCGCGACCGCTACAACGCGTATGTAGCGCGCGAACCCCGTTCCGGTGAACACGTCGACGAGCCGATCGCCGCTCAGCCAGCCGGTGGCGCGAGCCAACCAGACAGTCACCACGAGCCCGAGCGGCAGCGCGACGGCCCAGGCGAGCGCGCGCAACGGCCGCGAGATCGGTTTCGCCGCTTCGTCGGACACCGCGCTGACTGGTCGTTTCGCAACTCGAGGCGGGCGGGCACCGTCGTTCGGGAGCACCGCGGTCGCGTCGCGGCCTCGGGGCGGGCTCGGCCGCGGGGAGTGTCGCGGCGCCTCTACAGAAGAACGGAACTGCGCCGGGATCTTGAGGCTCTGACCGCACTTCGTGCACCGGAAGGACGGCGCGTCGGGCAACGAGGTCACCGGGTGCTTGCTGCCGCACGCCGGACACTGGATCGACTTCGCCATGCGGTGCTCAGCCCTCGTCCGCGGCCCGCGCCGCCTCGCTCGTGCGCACGAAGGTCTCCAACACCGCGGCAGCCTTCCCCGACTCCACGGCCGCCGACGCCTGCTCGAGTGCCGCGCCGAGATCGGGCGCCGCGCCGGCGACGACGAGCGCGGCGGCGGCGTTGAGCACCACCACGTCGCGCACCGGGCCCGGCTCTCCACCGAGCATGCGCTCGGCGATGGCGACGTTCGCGGCCGCGTCGCCGCCGACGAGTTCCCCCGGCTCGGCGCGCGCGATCCCGTAGTCGGCGGGGTCGAGGGTGGACGCGCGGACCATGCCGTCGCTGAGCTCCCACACGTTCGACACGGTCGTCGTCGTGAGCTCGTCGAGGCCGTCACCGCCGCAGAACACCATCGCCCGCTCCACCCCGAGCTCGGCGAGCGTGTGGGTCATGCGCTCGGCCATCGACGGGTCCGAAACGCCGACGACGCGGCGCCGCACCCCGGCCGGGTTCGCGAGAGGTCCGAGGAAGTTGAAGGTCGTCGGCGTGCCGAGCTCCCGGCGCGCGGGCCCGGCAAAGCGCAGCGCCGGGTGGTACTTGGGCGCGAAGCAGAAGCCGATCCCGGCTTCGTCGACGCAGCGCGCCACCCCGTTCGGGCCGAGGTCGATCACGACGCCCAGCCCCTCCAAGATGTCAGCCGATCCGCAGCTGGACGACGCGGCACGATTGCCGTGCTTCGCGACTCGAACACCGGCACCGGCAACGACGAGCGCGGCGAGCGTCGAGATGTTGAACGTTCCCGAGCGGTCACCGCCGGTGCCGCACGTGTCGACGACCGGCCCCCCCGACGTCTCGAGCGGGATGTCCACCGTCTGGCCGAAGCGCAGCATCGTGCGGACCAGCGCGGCGAGCTCGGCGGACGTCTCGCCCTTGGCGCGCAGCGCGACCGCGAAGCCGGCGATCTGGGCGTCGGTCGCCTCGCCGGCGAGGATCGTGGCCATCGCCTGCTCCGCGACCTCGGGCGGCAGCTCCTCGCGGCGGAGCAGGCGGCCGATCACGTCGGGCCAGAGGGCGGGGGTGGGGGCTGTCATCGGGTCGTCCGTTCTCGCGCCGGGGTCAATCCCACCACAGATCGTGATCGAGGACCCCGCGCGCGATGAGACCGAGCTGCACCTGGGTCGTCCCCTCGACGATCGTGAGCTGCTTGGCGTCCCGGTAGTACAGCTCGGTCGGGTGGTCCTCCATGTAGCCGGCGGCGCCGAGCATCTGCAGGGCCTCCCCCGAGACCTTCACCGCCAGCTCGGTGGCGTAGTACTTCGCCATCGACAGGAACGGGACGTACTCCTTCGTGTACTGGTTTCGATCGGCCATCCACGCGGACCGGTAGGTGAGGAGCCGCGCCGCTTCGATCTCGGCAGCCAGCTCGGCGATCTTCCACTGGATGCCCTGGAAGTCGGCGATCGTCTGCCCGAACGCCTCGCGCTGCTTGACGTACTCGACCGCGTACATCAGCGCACCCTCGGCGAGCCCGATGCCCCGCGCCGCCACGATCGGCCGCATCGAGTTGAGCCCGAGCATGGCGAGGCGGAAGCCACCGATCTCGCCGACCACGTTCTCGGCCGGGACGCGGACGCCGTCGAGCACGAGCTCGCCGGTGTCGACGCCCTTCACGCCCATCTTGTGGTCGACACTGCCCACGCCGACGCCGGGCCAAGATCGCTCAACGATGAAGGCGCTCACGCTGTCGTGGGCGCGTGAGTCGACCGCTCCGCTCTTGGCGAAGACGCAATACCAGTCGGCTTGGCGGACACCCGACATCCAGCACTTCGTGCCCGTCAGGAGCCAGTCCTCGCCATCGTGTACCGCACGAGCGCGCATGCCCATCACGTCGCTGCCGGCTTGCGGCTCGGACAGCCCGAAGGCGGCGCGGGCCTCGCCGGTGGCGACGGGTCGGACGTAGCGCTGGTTCTGATCGGGGGTGCCGGCGATCATCACGGGGCCCGTAGGAAGCCGCGTCAGCAGCAGCATGAGCGCCGCCGCGTTCGAGTACTTCGCGACCTCTTCGATGGCGATGGTGAGGCCGAGGATCCCGGCGCCGGAACCGCCGTACTCCTCGGGGATGCACAGACCGGTGAGGCCGGCGTCGACGAACAGGGCGAAGAGGTCGTCGGGGTACTCGCCGGTCCGGTCGATCTCCCGCGCGCGGGGCGCAACCCGTTCCTGCGCCAGCTTGCGGACGGTGGCCTGGAGCTCAGCGAGCTCGTCGGAGAGCTCGAAGTCCACGACCGATGATGCTACCGGCCGGTCTCGCGCGCCCCGCCTGTGGGCGGTTTACGCCGACTTGCGCCGCTGGCGGACCAGGCGCCGGCGCTCGCGTTCCGTGCGGCCGCCCCAGACGCCGTGCTTCTCACGCACGGCCAGGGCGTACTCGAGGCACGGCTCCCGCACGGGACACTCGGCACAGATCTCCTTCGCCTCCAACGCTTCGTCCTCGTCGGAGACTGGGTAGAAGACCGCCGGATCCGCGCCGCGGCAGCGGGCCTGTTGGCGCCACGCCAGATTCATGCTTTCACACCTCTTCCCCGGGGAGGGTTCCAGGGAAACTGGTTCAACGGTTGGTGATTCGGTCGTTATTCCCCTGGGGTTGAGCCGAAAACCTCCTCCCGGGGCGTCCGTGAGGCCCGCCATAGGATCCGCGGGATGGACCGGCTCCCTCCCCCGCCGGCCGGTGGGGTCTCCCCGGCCGCGCACCGGCGCCGTCAGCTGATCCCGATCGTGCTGGCCGCGGCCATCACCCTCCCCGCCATCGGGGTGCGCTTGACCGACAGCGCGCCGCCCGAATGGCTCGCCGCGATCCTGTTCGGCGTGGCCGTGGTCGGCGCAGCGTTCCTCCTCGCGTGGGGCGCCGAGGCGCTCCAGCTCGACGTGTCGCAAGGCCTCGCTCTCGCGTTGCTGGCGTTGATCGCGGTCTTGCCCGAGTACGCGGTCGACGTCACCTTCGCGGTGAAGGCGGGCCAGGATCCCGCCCGGTATGCCCCCCTCACGCTGGCGAACATGACCGGCAGCAACCGGCTGCTCATCGGCGTGGGCTGGTCGCTCGTGGTGCTGCTCGCCGCGTGGCGGATTACCCGCATCAGCAGAGCGCGCGGGTACGAAGGTCCCCTCGACACCGAGGTCAGGCTCGATCGGCCTCACGCCATCGAGATCACCTTCCTCGCGATCGCCACGATCTACTCGCTGACCCTCCCGCTGAAACGCACCCTCTCGATGTTCGACGCGGTGGTGCTGATCGGCTTGTTCGTCCTCTACGCGCTGCGGATCGGCCGCGCGCCCTCCGAGGAGCCACATCTCGTGGGACCGGCGCAGTTGATCGGTGACCTGCCGCCGGCGCGGCGGCGGACGGTCGTGATCGTGATGCTGCTCGCCGCCGCCGGTGTGATCCTGGCGTCGGCGGAGCCGTTCGCCGACGCGCTCGTCGGTACCGGCGAACAGTTCGGGATCGACACGTTCCTGCTCGTGCAGTGGCTCGCTCCCCTGGCGTCCGAGGCACCCGAGCTGCTCGTCGCCGGCCTCTTCGCCTGGCGGCTGAACACCAACGCCGGCCTCGGCACGCTCGTGTCAGCCAAGGTGAACCAGTGGACGCTTCTCGTCGGGACGCTGCCGGTCGCGTTCATGATCTCGGCCGGCGCGCTCGGCGGCCTCCCGATCGACGCGCTCCAACGTGAGGAGTTGTTCCTCACGGCCGCCCAGTCCGTGTTCGCGGTGGCTGTGCTCATGAACCGGTCCATCAACGTCCGGGAGGCGCTCGCCCTGCTGGGCCTGTTCCTCTTCCAGTTCGTCCTCGGCGGCGTCCTGCCGGAGGGGCTGCGCGCGGTCGAGCGGATCGGCGTGGGGATGCTCTACCTGGTGCTCTCCGCCGTCATCGTCGTGCAGAACCGTCGGTACGTGCGGCCCCTGGTGCGCGACGGCTTGCGGACTCCGGGTGCGGAGCTCGTGCGCGAGCGGGGCGCGGCGCCGGCGGAGGCCTGACCCGGCCGCGGCAACCCTGGTGGGGCAAGATCGTGTCGTGAGCACCCCCGATCTCGAGACGAGAGCGGTCGTCGACTGGCCTGCGGTCGTGCGCGGCGCGTTCGTGGGCTTGGCGCTCATCGTCCCCGTCACGATCCTCGGCGCCGTCCTCGACCGCGCGATCGACGATTTCGAGGACTCGGGGTGGCGGGTCCTCCTCGCGCTGCTGATCGCGTTGGTGTTCGTGCCCGCGGGCGCGTATGCCGCTCGGCTCGCCCGCGGGGGCGCGCTCACGAACGGCGCGCTCGCCGGCCTCGGCGCGTTCGTGCTGTGGCTGCCCGTTCGGGTGTTGATCTGGCTGACGCGCGACGACGACCAGGGCCTCGTAAGCGGGCGGAACCCGGTGTTCCGTCCGGGACAGGTGTTCGGGTTCCTCGTGATCTCGACCGCCCTCGGGATGCTGGGCGGCTATCTGGTGGTACGACGGCGGGCGCGCGATTCAGCGAGCAGTTCCACGCTCTGAGCGCGACAATGGCCGTGGTGGCGAGTCGGTTGGGCGGCCGCGTGCCGGGCGCTTCGGCGCACCGGTCCGAGGAACGTCCGGACTCCACAGGGCACGGCGCTGGGTAACACCCAGTCGGGGCGACCCGCAGGACAGTGCCACAGAGAACAGACCGCCGATGGCGGGATCGGTCGCAGGACGCGGCCCCGCACAGGTAAGGGTGAAACGGTGCGGTAAGAGCGCACCAGCGCCCGGGGCGACCCGGGCGGCTCGGCAAACCCCACCGGGAGCAAGGCCAGACAGGGGGAGGACGGCCCGTCCGCAGACACCCCCGGGTAGGCCGCTGGAGCCGGCGGGCAACCGCCGGCCGAGAGGGATGGCCGCCTCGGGCGCGACCCGCTC